>NZ_JANPLS010000417.1:0-25325 GCF_031422475.1 Chamaesiphon sp. VAR_48_metabat_403 | reverse complement strand
CCCCACCTTGATAAAGGCGGGGTAAGCCCATCAAGCTCAACCAACCACAGTCCTAAATTTAATCTGACTGTGGTTGGGTTTCCCTCCCCTGTTAGCTGTTGCGACGAAACGAACAAACTGATACAGTCATGGTATTTCCATAACCGACATGTTGGCAGACAATCCAGAATTGTGAATGGTTAGCAACCTCGACCGCTATTAAAGCTACAAAGCTTGCAATGAGATCGCGCTAAAACGCAAAACTGCGAACATCTGTCAACGTAACCTAAATGTGGCGATACCTCGTGAACAAAACTCAACCCACTAATATCTCGACTCTCAAAGCCGAAGTCGCTCGGTTTCGTGAAGAACTGAACATCCGCGACCAGCTCGTGCGGCAATTGTCCCAAGAATTATTTCGGCTAGTCAAAGATAACACCCCCTATGCACCCAGACCAGAGGTAGCAGGAGATTATCGAGCGGAAGTACGCTTACTGCGCGAACAACTGCAAGGAGTCGAACGACAGGTACATTTTTATCAAGATCAACTCCAGCGTCGGGACTTAGAAATTCAGCAACTGCGCCAAACCATTCGCGAACTCAGCGAACGCAGCCAAATGCTAGAGCAAGTAATTCGAGAATTGCCCAAAGTTTACACCCAAAAATTTGCCGAGCGATTAGCACCGATTAAGACCAAAATTATGGCATTGCAAAGTGAAAATCGCCAACTACAAGCGAACTTAATTGCAGTGACAGATCGACTGGCGACTAAAGGCATTCAGCTTCAACAATCGACACCCGATCTCAAATTAGACTTACCAAATATTAACCAACAGCAATCGCCACAACAGTTGACTGCCCTCAGTCATGCCTAAAACGGTGGTGATTCTGGACGATACCCCAGAAAGTCAAAGATTAGGTGTTGCAATGTTACGCTCGATCGGCGAAATTGTCGAGTCGGTTCAATTTGTGACTGTCGCTGAATTACCCGCAGTTGCCAGTCCCAGGGCGATTTATTGCCCGATGACATTAGCCGTACCCCCAACATTCGAGTTTTGGGGGCAATCGATCGGTAGATCTTGCCAAGATATCGATCGGCTGCGCGACCTAGCCGCCACGACAACCGGGGTAAAAGTCGGCGAAGGTGGAAACTTGTGGTTGCCAATAATTTGGACGGCGCAAGACCCAATTTATCGGGATGTTATTGGCGAAAGTGAAGGTAATCACCAGCAACCAGTCGATTTGAGCGATTTCGATCTCGAAGCAATCTATGAGTTTGGCTGTCAATTACTCACCCAACTTACCGCACCACCAGCAACTTATCTAGTCCAATTTAGCCAAGGTGAAACGGGGATTATCTTCGATCGATTATTCCCCTTTCCCGCTATCCCCGCACTAGCCAGTATCGGCGTGCAGCAACCAGATTTATTCGACTGTCATTGGCGGTGTATTACCGGACAATCGATCGTAAATACCAGCAAATTAGACTAGGGCAAAATTAGACGATTCAGATAGCTGAATTTCACTAATAAGATTGGCACAAGATGACTCAACTGCGATCGCATCTTCTAGCTCTAATTTAATTCGCCCTTGGAGTTTAGGCAACAGTGCTTGCCATTGAATTGGCGATATTTTTCCAGTCAGCGCAATCTCTAGATATTCGGTAATATCCAAGTCAGCAGCCATCATTAGATTCATGGCAATTCCAGACACCAACATATTTGCAGATTCGATATCTTCAGCATTAGTAGTATCGATTAATAACGTCGGTCGGTTAAATTCCGAACTTTGAGCTAAGTTATAACAAACACTGGCAATCTCTTCACCCAATTCCTCTTCACTCTGAGACCAATCTGGGAAGATAATTAGATTAGCTTCACTTAATTGGAGATGAGTTAAAGTTCGATCGATTAAAACAGATTGAATGGTATCGGCCATTTTAGCCCAGGAAAATTGTTTTACCCGTTCTAAACCTGCGGCAATCGAAGCTGCTCTTACTTGCGGCTTTTGCACCTCGCACAAAGCTTCTGCCATGCCATCGATATCCTCATCAAATACATAAATAGCTGCCTCATCAGCAACTTCCGGGATTGAAGCATTCGGACACGTAATTACCGGACATCCAGAAGCCATTGCCTCAATAATGGGCATTCCAAACCCTTCATATTTAGAAGGATAAATTAATGCCATCGATGAAGAATAGGCTATTGCCAATTCTTCATCGCTGAGTTGCAGCATATGAACGGAACTACCCACTGTAAATGTTCTAAAGTCAGCATCTAGTATGCCACTATTACCAGTACAAATAATATCGAATCCGTGACTATTAAAGAGTCGATCGAAAGCTTGGAAAAATAGCTGACTATTTTTATAGCCAGCAGCAGCACCAACTAAGATAAAATAGGGTTTCGTAATTCCATATTTAGCTTTAAATGTCGCAATATCTTGCGGTTGAGCTGGTGTAAAGATACTGCTAACGCCACAATGAGCGACAGTAATCGATTGTGGATCGATATCTGGATAACATTCTACCAAATCGCTGGCAGTATATTCGGAGATGGTTATATATGCAGAAGCATGTTGAATGCCCAGCAATTTTTCTTGCCACATTGGTTGGCTTAAATTCCAACCCATTACTTCGGGAATCATGTCATAAGTCATGAATACTGACGGTGTAGTCAGCGGAGTTGTATAGTAGGAAGAGATAAACAACTCTACGCCTAGTTCTTCACAAATATTCTGAAGCATGATGCGATCGGCATCAGTATTTGCATAATCGTAAGCAGATATATGATGGTATTTAATACCCGGAATTTTAGGTGCGGTGCCTGCCCGATCTAAAATAATTAGATGTTCGGCGAAACCATTATTAGCCCATTCTTGCAGTAAAGATTTCCAGACACGGGCGATGCCAGTACTATATAGTTGGAAAAAGACAGCATCGATCGCAATTTGGGGCTGAGGAGTTTTCCATTCTAATTGACTAGCGGTTACGACAATTTCTTGAAGATTAGCTACTAGCGAAGATGCCGAGAAATTTTCTGCCATTGTTTTGCGTGCAGCTTCACCCATTTGCTTGCACAAATTCCGATCGTTCCATAACAAAATTGTGTATTTAGCAAATTCTTCAGCATTACTCGCAATAAAACCATTAATACCATGTTCGATCGGCGATGTTTCGGCAACATTAATTAAAGCAACAACTGGTAAGCCATGTGCCATTGCTTCAACAATTTTAACTTGTTGCCCGGTACCGCCAATTAGAGGACAAATAGCAAATCCACTGTGGGCATATAAAGATGATAAGTCTTCAACAAATCCACAGATATCTAATTCTGGAATATTTGTTAATCTATCACCACCAGCACCCACTACCTGTAATTTAAAATCATGGATACTTGTAGATATTAGTGGTAATACTTTTTTAACAAAGTAGCTTGCGCCTTGAAGATTAAAGCAATTACCGCTAATGACAAATAATGGAGATTTAGTATAAGAATTGCTAGTGTCAGGTACTGTGACAGTCATTGGCACATACAAGTTTTTAGTATCCCGTGTATGTTGTTTTAGTAAATCGCCTTCTTTTTGAGAAATCGCAAGTGTATAATCATATAAATTGCAGATATCATACTCTGTCTGTTCGGGACAGATATTAAGATTAGCAAAAAAAGCTTCGTTAGTAACTTCTGGTGCGATTGCCAAAGGATCGATCGATTGTTGACTAAAATGGGGAGTCAAAATCTGGAACATCTGCATTGTTAATGTAAAAAGATCGATCGTATCTATTACTTTAACTACAGAGTCAAACTCTTTCCCACTTACCAATCTTCCCCATAGTGAATAGCTCACCACAACTAAATTGGGTTCGATTTGACGAAATATCTGTTTAAAGCTATCTACCAATCCTGGGGCATTAAAATAATCCCAGTTCATTTTACCTGGTTGCGATCGAGCGCGACAAGCTTCTAAATATCGAGCGTCAGTTTCTGTCGCTTGATAAATAAATGTATCGATGCCATATTTAGACTTTAAAATATCTACACTAGATTGAGTCCATTCTCGATCTGTGTATAAGTTAGAGCTAAAGAGTACGATCTCGCAACCTAAATCTCTCAATCCTGCTAACATCTCCAAGCATCGACGATGAGCACCAGTACTCGATGGATATGGATTGTGCGGGAAAAATACTAAAGTTTTAGTAGGTTTTAGAGGTGGGTTTTCCGCGATCGATTTGGCTACTTTATCTGAAACGATCGTAGATTCTAATAATTTCTGAATCTTTGTATCGATTAGATCGATATCTGTCCACTTTTGTTCGTTAGCAATTCGACTTAACCAATCTTGATTATGGTAAGTGAGCGTTTTAATAAAATCAGCCTTAATTCGATGTTTATCTTGAATTGAAATACTGCTATTATAGACAGTATTTAATACTTGTTTGGCTATGTATGTAAAAGAACCACGACGAATCTCATCGATTGTATTAGTATCTAAGGTGAAAATTCTAATATAATCTTCTGGCGTTCGATCGATAGTAGGAACGCGATAATAAAATAGATATTCAGGAACTTTGACGATTTCACCAAGTAGCAATAATTCTAACAATAGCAAAACATCATCTGCATATCGAGATTGACATAAACTCGTCTGTCGTAGAACATCAGTTTTAAAGATACTATAAATGGCGTACCATCCAACTTTATTAGTCAGTTCTCGTACCCGCCCCACTACATTTTTATCTAATGAGTCAATATTAGAATAGCTTTGTGTCCATGCTGTTCTAATTGTCCCATCTTCATTAACAAAATTAATCTCACTACAACAACCAATTGCCGTAGGATGTTGCTGCATCTTTTCAATGCACTTACGAACATAGCTAGTTGCCAGATAATCATCATAAGCAGCCCAAGTAAAAAAAGTACCTGTTGCTAGCTTTAAAATGAAATTAAAATTAGCAGTAGCCCCTAGATTTGTCTCTTGTTCGTAATATTTAATGCGGCTATCTCTATCGGCATATTCTAAACAAATATCTTTTGTTTTATCTGTAGAGCAGTTGTCTGAGATAATTATTTCAAGATTTGAATAGTCTTGGCTGATAATCGAATCAAGTGATTCTCTTATATATCGCTCTCCATTATAAATAGGTATACCTATTGTTAGAAATGGTTGTTTTGACATAGAGATTTTAGGGGGTACAAAGAATATAATAACTAGTGGATGGTTAATTAGATGATATGAATTACAACTAAATTTATCTAGTTATAATTCTATGAAAGTAATTCTCGATCGATAGATATCGACAATTAAAATATAATATTATTACATTTTAATACGCTGCAACCAAGCTCCTGGCCAATAGGTTACGTTTTCAGACAAACCGTTACTTTCATTAAATGCCCATTCTGGCTGCTCTAATTTGAATTCAGGATGAGTGCCTAAGAAATCCTGAGCTGCATGATAAGGATTATTGGTATCCCAATCTGCTTGAGATCGCGGTGCAGATACTAAATCTTTCATGATGCCATCAGTTGCAACAATATAAGATCCTAGAGACACCAACTCTGCATAAGCATTTAGTTCTGCTAAAACATGTTCTCTACTATGGTTTGAATCTAAGATAATTAAAACTTTATCAGTAGGTTTGATTAATGATTTTACATGAGATACTATATTAGTATCTACGGAACTTCCTTCGACAAGGGTAATATATTCAAATAAGTTATGCTCCTCAATTGCCGCACGATTGTGCGATCTAATTTCGATGTCAATACCAATTATTTTTCCCCGCCCCATTGCTTTACATAAGCTAGCATAAAGAATGAGAGAGCCACCGTGTGCTATGCCCGTTTCGATAATGACATCTGGCTCGATTTTGTAAATAACTTCTTGGGTACGAACGATATCTTCTGGTAACTGAATAATTGGTCTACCCATCCAGCTAAAAGTATAAACATATTTGTTATCCCAACCACAGCGCAGCCATGCCTGAGAAAGAATATTAAATGCCTCTGGAGTGCCGATCTTGTAAACAGAGTTAACTCGATCTTCTTCTACAACAACTTCATTGTTTTCTAAATCGATCTTGATTGACTGCATAATAATAATTTAATCGGTTACTAATTTACGATATCTCATATGAACTAAGCTAATAGTTCCAGTGATTGACTTGTTTTCAATCCAATTTGTTATAGATAGTTGATGATTACGCTCTAGTGGAATGCGATGCAGTTCATGAAATCCAGCTTTTTGATAAAATTTTAAAGCTGTGTTGTCAGATCGAACTCTAACGCCTATGTCTAATAAACCCAAATAATTTTGAGACCAATTAATGAGAGTTTGCAATGCGATCTTCATCGTTCCATGAGTAGCATCTCCTCCTCTAACAATTGCATCTGCTTCCCCATATCTATTATTCCAATCTATAAAATCTAACCCCATATATCCAAATGATGTTCCTTGCAAATCGTCAAGCATAAATAGAATTTTACTTTCATTGTACCGAACTACTTCAGTCAACCAATTTGCAGTACGTTGTTCTGTTGCAGTAAATTCAGTTAAGAATGAATTTACAAAGCGATTACGCCATACAGTTAAATTACTAATATCATTTTGATTTAATAAGTTTGGGTGAGTTGCAACAGGTCTCAGTAAACATCTTACTGGTTCTCCGACAGGGATACATATTTCCGATCTTGACAAACCAGCATTATCTTTTAGTGTAGAAACTATTATTTTACCTTTAGATGAATTTGTCATTTCTACTTTTCCTGAAAATAAGAAGATATAATGTTTATGATTTTATCTAATGTCTCTATAGACATGCAGGAGTGAAGCGGCAATGAAAATATTTCTTTAACAATTTCTTCCGTTACAGATAAATCACCTCTTCGGAAATCTTTGAATAATGTAAATAAATGTCCGGGTTGCCAATGAATTCCTGTGTCTACTCCTCGTTCTAAAAGATAAGCTCTAAGAGCATCTCTATCTTTTTCTGGTACTCGAATATAGTAGAGAAAAGGGGTGATATCTGAAAAATCCGTTTGTGGCACCTTTACTTGAGGAATTTGACTTAGGGCTTGATTATAGTAAATACCATAAGCTGCACGATTATCAGAAATTCGACTCATTTTAGCTATTTGAGCTAGTCCGATAGCAGCATGAAGATTTGCCATGTGATATCTAAAGCCTATTCTTTTAACATCATAAGTCCAGGCTCTTTGATTTTGATACATTACGGATGAAGGTTGTCCCATACCTATCAACCTCATTTCATGTATCGCATTTAACTCTTCTTCTGTACGAACAATTATTATACCACCATCTATACAAGTTATTGTTTTTACTGGATCGAAACTAAACATACAAATATCAGAAAAGCTTCCAATCATTTGGTCTTTATATTTAGATCCAAATGAATGAGCCGCATCATGAATGATTCGTATATTATATTTGTGAGCTAATTCGGCAACACGGGAATGATCGCAGAGAACGCAATCATAATCCATGATAATAATTGCCTTAGTTTTTGTAGTAATTAATTGTTCTGCTTTATCTAAGTCTATACAAAGTGTTTGCTTGTCAATATCACAAAACACTGGTTCTGCCCCAGTAGCAAGAATGGCTTGAAAATCAGCAATATTATTAAAAGATGGTGTTATTACTTCATCTCCTACGCCTACTCCAGCAATCATCAGTCCTAAATGTAATGCCGCGTGTCCAGTACTGACAGCAGCGACATAACGATCTGATATGTTTAAAAACTTTTTGACTGCATCTTCAAATTCACCGACGTAGCTTCCCATTCCCAGCCAACCTAATTCTAGTGATTTGGTACTCGCGGCTATTTCTTCTTGTTCTATTAATGGTTGGAAAACAGGTATCTTTTGCATAACGCTAAATTAGAATTAAAAATAATAAATTTGTATGGAATCTATCTACTAAATCATACAATCTGGATATTCATGGTCGCGATCGTGAATAACACTCACAGGTAAAGGCATTTTAATTCCAAAAGCCGGATCGTTCCACCGCACACCTCTAGCCGAATCAGCGTTGTAGACACCCGCCATTTGGTAAAATACTTCCGTATCATCTACTAAGGTTTGTAAGCCATGAGCGCAGCCGGGAGGGATATAAAACATCTGATAATTGTCAGCAGTTAGTTCCGTAGCTACCCACTGTTTAAAAGTAGGAGATTCGGGGCGTAAATCTAGAATGACATCATAGATAGCACCTCTTGTACAGCGAACTAATTTAGTTTCTGTGTCAGGAGCTACTTGATAGTGCATTCCTCTTATTGTTCCCTGTCGAGCAGTAAAGGAAACATTACATTGAGCAAAGTTGGTATTTAATCCGTGTTGTTGAAATTCATCGGCACAAAAGCTCCGAGCAAAGAAGCCGCGCTCATCGGTGATGGGTTCGATTTCGATTAGGTACGCACCAGGAATTTTGGTTGGGGTGAATTTCATATAACTAAATTATCAAAAAAATAGGATAATAAAGACGAGAGCTGTTTAAAAAATCATTACGATGCAAGTCTCCCTCACACTTTACGCCGACCAACTACTTCAACGGATGATGTCATTGGGCTATCGCGACCCCGCTCAGGCGATCGAGGTTGCCCTAGCGCACATGGTAGAATCCGAAATGGAGCGTGATGACTCTCCAGAAATAATCGAGTGGATACGCAAAGAAGTGGCTATCGGAGCAGATCGAGCAGAAAAAGGTGAGTTTTCCACCTTGAGCCTGGATGAAATTAAAGCTCAGGTTTTATTGCAGCATCAACAAAATCTCTCCTGAAAGTCTTGACGATTGCATTGAGGTTGTAAGAATCCTTCATACTAAACGCAGCATGACACGAGATTTATTTTCAAATGACCTCTAGCAGGGGAATTGGGACGACAAATTTACCACCCCAGTCTCGAATATGTGCCATTTGTTCGACGATCTCAGATTTGAGATTCCAAGGTAGAATTAGTAAATAATCTGGTTTAGTTTCGGCAATTCGATCGGGACTATAAATCGGGATATGGGTACCAGGTAAAAATAGTCCCTGTTTATGTGGGCTACGATCGACTGTATAATCGATAAAATCTGTCCGCACGCCGCAGTAATTTAATAAGGTATTGCCTTTGGCTGGCGCGCCATATCCAACCACCGATTTACCTTCGATTTTAGCCTGAATTAGAAATGCTAGTAGTTGACGTTTGATACTTTCGACTCGTTCGGTAAAGTCTAAATATGTATCGATCTTATCGAGATGAGCTGCAATTTCTTTTGCTTTTAATTCGGTTACTCGTTCGGTAACTGGCTGCTGGGTATTTTCGGCATGTTTGCCATATATTCTCAAAGATCCACCATGTGTTGGTAATTCTTCAACATCGAATAAAGTTAAGCCATGTGCGGCGAATACTTTCTCGACAGTGAGGAAAGAAAAGTAAGAAAAATGTTCGTGATAAATGGTATCGAACTGATTTTGAGCGATTAATTGTAATAAGTGAGGAAATTCGATCGTAATAATTCCCTCTGGTTTGAGTATCAATTTCATCCCGGCTACAAAATCATTGAGATCTGGTACGTGAGCGAGGACATTATTACCTAACAACAAATCTGCGCGCTTACCTAGTGCGACTAATTCTGTCGCTGTTTGCACTCCAAAGAATTTAGTCAGCGTGGGAATACCTTTGGCTTCGGCAACTGCGGCGACATTCGAGGCTGGTTCGATGCCTAATACCGGAATATTCTGCTGTTGAAAATACTGTAATAAATACCCGTCGTTACTAGCAATTTCGATAATTTGGCTCGATCGATCGAATCCAAATCTTTCCACCATTAACTGTGTATAGTTTTGACAATGTTTGAGCCAACTCTCAGAATATGAGGAGAAGTAAGCATAATCACCATCGCCAAAAATATGCTCTCGTGATTCTACTTCAGGTAATTGAACTAGGAAACATCGATCGCATACATAGGTATGCAATGGATAAAATTTTTCAGATTTGTCTAATTGTTCGAGATTTAAAAAATCATTAGAAATTGGCGATCCTCCTAAATCGACAAATGTATACTGAAGTGGGTGTTTGCAAAAACGGCAGTTATGATTGCTCATTAATCATTAATATTGCTAGTTGTGGGCGGTTTGTTGAATGGCTAGTTCGGATAATGGCAATGTCTCAAAATCTGTATAATTTAATGTCGATCGAGATTTATTTCGCATCTGCTGTTGAGAATCGAGAAAGTTCTCATACCAGATAATTGTCTGTTCTAAGCCACGATCGAGTGTAAAGTCAGGCGACCAATTTAAAATTTCTTTGGCTTTAGTAGCATCCAAGAATTGATGTTGAATTTCATTACTAGCTTGATTTTGCACGATCGGACTTAATTCCGATCCCATCATCTCGATAATTTGAGATACTAAATCTAAAACTGTAACTTGAGTCTCGTTAGAAAAATTAAAAGCTTGTCCATATAAACTTGAATTGCTGGCTAATTGCTCGGCAAGTAGTGTATATGCCGCCGCACCATCTTCGCAATAAATATAGTCGCGAATATAACTACCATCCGATCGAACTATGGGAGCTTCGCCTTGTAAGATCGATCGAATCGTACCGGGAATAATTCGATTCCAATTTAAGTCGCCGCCACCGTAGAAGTTACCGCAACGGGTAATGGCAACGGGTAATTTATAAGTATGTCCGTAAGCTTGCGAGATTAAGTCGGCACAAGATTTACTGACATCGTAGGGGTGTAAACCTTGGAGAGGGGTAGTTTCCACGTATGGAAGCGTATCGCAGTCACCGTAAGCTTTATCTGATGATGCCATCACAATTTGCTTGACACTCGGACTATGGCGACAGGCTTCGAGCATTTGCCACGTACCAGCGATATTTGTCTCGAAAGTCGAAATTGGGTTCCGATTGGCAATACCCACAATTGTCTGGGCTGCTAGGTGCATTACTGTATTGATTTCATACTCGCCTAAGACACGTTCGAGGAAGACTCGATCGCACACATCGCCGCGTACTACTTTGACACGATCGATCGATCCGGAGCGAATTAGTTCCGACTGCGGAACTGTATCGCGAATGACGCAGACGACATCTGCACCCAACCTTAATAACCGTTTTACCAACCAGCCACCCAGCAAACCTGTCGCACCAGTGACTAATGTCGGTCGATTGTCCCAAAAATTATTACTTTGACTCATAACTCATCTATTTGCATAAGATCGCAACCCACATGTTTAGTATTCCCAAACTTTCCAGGGAGGATTGCCACTTTGCCAAAAACTTTCCAGATGGTACTTATCGCGGAGGGTATCCATACATTGCCAAAAATCGTAGTGACGATAAGCCGCTAACTGTCCGTCAGCCGCTAACCGTTCTAATAATTCGACTTCTAACCCCGCACTATCGTTGTTTAAATACTTAAAAACTTGAGGTTCCATAATCAGGAAACCACCATTAATCCACCCTTCACCTGCTTGCGGCTTTTCGGTGAAGTTAGCGACTAAATCGCCTTCGATGACTAATCCCCCAAATCTTGCTGGCGGACGTACTGCACTCACTGTCACCCATTTACCGTGCGATTTGTGAAATTCTAGCAATCGCTGAAGATCGATATTACTCACCCCATCGCCATAAGTAATCGCGAATGTTTCGTCACCCAAATAGGATTCTAGGCGTTTGAGTCGTCCCCCAGTATTGGTTTGGACTCCAGTATCGATCAAATGGAGTTTCCAGTCTTCACATTCTTTGGCTTGGGGCTGAACCAAGCCAGTGGCTAGATCTAGCGTCATACTCCCATTCAGGGTGTAGTAATCCATAAAATAGCGTTTGATATATTCGCCTTTATAGCCCAATGCTACAAAAAACTCTTGAAATCCGTAGTGGGCATAGTGTTTCATGATATGCCAGAGGATCGGACGACCGCCAATTTCGACCATTGGTTTGGGGCGAATTTCAGTTTCTTCAGTCAGACGCGTGCCTAAACCACCCGCTAAGAGAACGACTTTCATAGACAAAGTTGAGGGGTAATGAATAAACCCTTTACCAGCAACTACTTAGACTTCGATGGCTGAGTTGGTTGCGTTGGCTCGGTTGGTTTTAGAGTACCCACTTTTTTAGTGTCGGCAATCTGTTTATTTACAGCATCGAGAAATTCTTTGTACTCTTTTTTGGTGGGATCGATTCTGACGAGTTCTTCAAGTAAGGCTTTGGTACCTTGGACATCGCCTTGCTGCATCCGAAAAGTTACAATCTCACCGATTCCGCGTAGTGCAGTTTGATTCTTAGGTTCTCTTTTTAAAACTGTCAAAAAACCTTTCTCTGCGGCTTGAACTTGGGCATTCTGAGATTGGGTGGCATTTTCCGTGGCTGTCGGTCGATCGATCGAACTACCGATCAGCCCGCTCAGTCCCATGACGCTCGAAGCCAGAAACGCCCCTCCAGAGGCAAGTACGATAATTTTGGTCAATTTACTTTTTTCCATGTTTGGTACTACTCCTAATGATTAAATCTGTGGCTTTGGGTCTGAGTCAGACTAGAGCTATTTCTTTAAGTTACCAATTTTCGGCGATTAACTATCATGTTCGATCGAAGTTAGGGGAGAAGGAATCGGGGATAGCAGTCAACACGATCGTTTTTTCACTTTTGCAGGAGGTTTAATTTAATGTCAGTATCTATACCAGGTTCCGGTTGGGATAAATTTAGAGCAAAATTAGCTGGGGTATCGCCAGCACTATGCGGACAACTCGGAGGTATTTTGGGCGCGTTTTCCGTCATCATTTATCTACAAACGCCACAATTAGCCGCAATTAAGCAGCAGGGTAATAATCTGAGCAAGGCTGCGCTCCAGCAAGAAGAAGCTAAAGCTCAATCCCAACTTTCGATCTCGAAGCAATTACCAACATTTGGATTTAGGAATCTAGTGGCGAACTGGCATTTTATTAACTTTATGCAATATTTTGGGGATGAGGTGCGCCAGAAAGCTGGATACGCATCGGCAATGGAATATTTTGATGCGATTCTCGATCGCGACCCCCGGTTCCTTGAGGCTTATTATTATCTATCGAATGCTGGCTCCATTTATGCCGGACAACCAGAAAGATCGGTCGCTCTGATGAGTCGCAGCTTGAAATCTCTATCGCCAAAAGTGCCCGATCGCGGTTACTTTATTTGGCGACTCAAGGCAGTAGATGAGTTACTATTTCTAGGTAGGGTACCAGATGCTCGCAATTCAATGCAAAATGCCGCAAACTGGGCAAGCCAGTACGACACTGAAGAAGGTCAAAATGTCGCTCGACTTTCCCAGAATACTGCCAATTATCTGGCTCGCAACCCCAATAGCAAACAAGCTCAATTCGATGCTTGGAATATGGTGCTGAATGCCGCGATCGATGATTTTGTCATCAAACGAGCGATCGCTGGCATCCAAGCAACTGGTGGTAAGGTTACAATTAGTCCTACAGGAGAATTTAAGGTCGAAGCACCAGCTAAAGATTAGTGGATAGTATTAATTTATGCCTGATTTCTGCGAACATGGCGATTAATATAATCTAGCGATCGCTAAAACCAACCACAATTTCTACCAACAGCCAAGAGTTATAGCTATCCTCGATCGATCGGCTAGACGCAGATCCGCAATCCCCTATCCCCCATCCGCCGCTACATGGATTTATTAGAGTACCAAGCTAAAGAATTGTTCCGAGAGGTAGGCATCCCGGTGCTACCGTCTCAACGGATCGATCGACCGACAGATCTCAAAGCGTTACGGATTCCGTATCCGATCGTTTTAAAATCGCAGGTGAGCGTCGGCAATCGGGGTAAAGCTGGGGGGATTAGATTTGTCGAAAATACCATCGATGCGATCGCCGCAGCACGCACGATCTTTAATCTACCGATTTTGGGCGAGTATCCTCAGGTACTATTAGCCGAGGCTAAATACAACACTAGCCAGGAATTTTATCTAGCGATCGTGATCGATAGATTGGCTTGTCGTCCGGTATTACTCGGTTCTACTGATGGTGGGATGAATATTAATGCCATTCTCAATCAAATTCAGCAGGTTGTCGTCTACGAAGAATTTTCCTCTTTTTACGCGCGGCGATTGGCATTGAAAATGGGACTACAGGGCGATCTGATGCTGGCTGTCAGCGAGATTGTCGAGAAAATGTACATGTTGATGCGCGCTCAAGATTTAGACTTGGTAGAGATCAATCCGTTAGGTATCGATCGCAATGGTGCGGTGATGGCACTAGATGGCAAAATTAGTGTCAATCATTATGCTGTCGGCAGACATCCTAACCTCAAACCGTGGCAGGTTGTCGATGTCGCACGCAATCGATTAGGGGCATTATCACCATTATTTACGAGTGTTGGGAATATCAGTATCCTCTGTAGCGGCAATGGATTAGCTCTAGCCATGCTCGATGGCATCGCGCAAGGGGGGGGTCAAGTCGCTCAATGTATTGTTGTCGATCCGGCTTGTCGGGCAGAAATCCAGATCGCACTCGATCGCATCAGCACGAATTCTCACCGCGAGCGGCAACCTTCAACACCCGATGTCGATGTTTTATTAGTTAATTTTGTCGGGAGTGAAATCGATAGTTGCCAACAAGTAATGCAATATTTCCCCCGCTGCCCCAATCTGGCGACGATTTGGCGAGTGCTAGAACAAGATCGCGACAGGCTGGCAGGGCTACTCCCATTATCAATTAAACTCGTAACCAATTTCGATCGCGCCATCGCTCAAACTTTAGCGATCGCTAAGCAGTAATTTAGGTTTTAGGTTTTAGGTTTTAGGCTTTAGGCTTTAGGCTCTAGAAGAATATTACTCCTTACTCCCATCTCCCCGCTCCCACCTCCCACCTCCCCGCTCCCACCTCCCACCTCCCACCTCCTATGACGATCGATCTCCAACTAGATAGCCGTGTCTTAATTCAAGGAGTGGACAATCCACTAGCTTTGGCTGCGATCGGTCGGATGCAAACTTATGGTACTAAAATTGTGGGGATTGTCAGCGCGGGACACGGGGGAGAACAGCTCGGCGATCTGCCGATGTTCGATTTGGTAGAACAAGCACAATCAGCATTAGGACCGATCGAGACTAGTTTAATTTTTGTGTCTGCTTACCAGGTACTAGATGCCGCTCTCGAAGCCATTGCCGCAGGTATTCCCCAGATTGTAATTATTACTAGAGGTTTACCCCCACTAGATATGATTCGCTTGCTGCGACAGGCAAGTATCAGCAATACGCTAATTCTCGGCTCTGGTAGTGCAGGAATTATCATTCCCGATCGATTGTTGCTCGGTATCTATCAACCACAGCTATTTAGTCCGGGTAGAGTTGCAATTATCAGCCGCAATCAGAGTTTGACAGCCGAAATTGCCAGCGAATTAAATCAAGCCAATTTCGGTCAATCGATCGTCATTCATATCGGGAGCGATCCTCTCGTTGGCTCCTCCTGCCGCCTCTGGCTAGAATGGCTGCAATCAGACCCTTTTACCGAATCGATCGTGCTTGTCGGCGATATTTGCTGGGATTCAGAAGCTGCTACGGCAGCATATCTCCTCGCCCAACAAGGCAAACCTGTAGTCGCTTACTTAGCCGGAATTCATGCCAGTACGCCCCACCCCCTCACCGATGCCGCGATCGTTCTCAGTCATACGCTCTCCAAACCGATTCACAATGCCGATACGATCCAACAACGGATCGAAACTTACAAACGCGCTAAAATTCCCGTCGCCAAAAAAATCGGTCAAATTCCCAGTTTGCTCAAGAAATTAGGGAGTAAGGGGTAAGGGAATGTGGGAAGGGTGGGAAGATGGGGCAGAAGTTAAGAGGAACGCCGTTCCAAACGATCTACTCTCCACACTCTTTATACCCCGTACACTTCCCACCCTCCCCACACCCCCCACACTTAAAAACGATAAAAAACCTGCGTTACTTAGATTCAGGATGAGTATCTAAACAATCATCGCCACCCATGCAATTAATTTTGCCCAGCAGTTGATACAAGCGACCAAAATCGCGCCGATCGAATTTGAATACCAGTCGGGGTAAATCGGCGGTGACTTCATCTAATTCCTCAGCTAACGCGGTAGTTTGGACGATTTCGCCACTAGCCACTAAATCGCCAAACTCACGATTGAGCAGCTCTAAATCGCGATCGCAAATAGGTACTTTCAACCGGATTGCAAATCGATCGCCGACATAACGACTGGAATGATAAACTCGATAAAAATTCCGAATTAATTCTGCGGCTAACCGCACATCATCGGTAATCGTGTACAATTCAAAATCCGTCGCACTAATCAGCCCAGTTGCTGCTAAGTTCTTACGTAAATAACTATCCCAATCGCGCCAATACGTACCGCCAGGTCGATCGACTAGTACCAGCGGTACGGGGCCATATCGCCCGGTTTGGCACAATGTCAGCGTCTCTAGAGCCTCATCTTGGGTACCAAATCCGCCTGGAAACAATACGACGGCATCACTTTCTCGCAAGAAAAATAACTTGCGTGTGAAAAAATATTTAAACGCGATCGATTTGGGATCTCCCGATATATATTTATTCGCCCCTTGCTCGAAGGGCAACTCGATATTTAAACCAAAGGAATTTTCGGCACCCGCTCCGGCATTTGCCGCCGCCATAATCCCGCCACCGCCACCAGTAATTGTCATAAATCCTTGCTGGGCAATTAGCTGTGCGAAATCCTGCGCCAGTTGATATTCTGGTGTTGTCTCGCTAATGCGTGCCGAGCCGAAGACTGCAACTTTACGAATATGCCGATAGGGATGGAAGGTTTCAAAGGCGCGTTCCATATCTTCGATCGAGGCACTGAGAATTTTCCAATCCAACCTATCGATCTCTGTCTCAGACAGCCGTAAAATCGTCTCCAGCGCACGCTGAATCCATTTACCATTTGCCATCGTCGGCAAGCGATCGATCGTGGCTGACAGGCTATTTTTGAGGTCGGATAGCACATCCATAAATTGGGGTGTGGGGTGTGTGGGGTGTGTGGCGGATCGTTCCCAAATCCATCCACTATCAACTAAAACCTAAAGCCTAAAGCCTAAAACCTAGACCAATGAAAAGCGTCTCTAGCTAAAATTAGCTAAAGACGCTCTTTAATCGAGCAAGTATCTGGACTGAAGATCTTACCTTGAAAACTGAGATTTTCCCACTTTGCGTTACTGGCGATTGCGAATGTTCGCGTGGGGAAAATAATTGTATTGTGGTTGCTTTCACAACTGCGATCGAGAAATCCGACTCTTTTGCGAAAATTTTCAGCTATTGTCGATCGCACATTTCATCCATATTGTCGTCGCGGATGAAATTTTTTTAGAGATATTTCTCTACGGTATTGGACAAAGTTGCTTTGGGGACTGCTCCGACAACTGTATCGACTTTTTGACCGCCTTTAAAAATCATTAGCGTCGGAATGCTCCGAATGCCATATTGACTGGCAACATTAGGATTATTGTCAGTGTTGAGCTTATATACTTTAATTTTTCCTTCATACTGCGCTGCGATTTCATCTACCACAGGGCCGACCATTCTGCAAGGGCCGCACCAAGGTGCCCAAAAATCTACTAGTACTGGAATCTCACTATCAAGGACATCCTCTTTAAAAGAACCGTCTGTAACTTCTACTGCTGACGACATGGCTCCAATCCTGTTTACCTAAGTTTGCTCGATGTGTATGCAATTTTACCATAATTGAATGATGGCTAGTATCTAGTCGGAGGTAGTTGTCGATCGCGAGTTGCGATCGATTCATCCTCAACCATTGTCAACAGTTGACTGCTCGGATTGTCAGCCAAACTGTAAACATTTGTTGACTAGCTACCAGCCACCGATTACCGCTTAGTAAGTCTCAACGTGCCAACGACCAGCTCGTTTCATTTGAGAGCGGTATTCTGCCCATTTGACATCAGATTTAATTGCCGCAGTCGTCAATGCTGCATCAATGCCTGTTTCCATGCCTTTGAGTCCGCAGATATATACATGCGTTTTCTCTTGCTGAATCAGCGACCAGAGTTGGTCGGCGTTTTCGGCAATGCGGTCTTGGATGTACATCTTGCCACCCTCGGCATTTTTCTGTTCCCGACTCACAGCATAGGTGAGTTTGAAGTTATCGGGATATCTTTCCTGAATTTCTTCAAGTTCGCCTTTATATAAGATGTTGGGAGTTGTTGCGACTCCAAATACCAACCAAGCTAAACCGTTAAAGCGATAGTCGGGGTTGGCGTGACGCTCGTTGTCTTTAAACATTCGCCATAGGTAAGCGCGGAACGGCGCGATTCCCGTCCCAGTTGCCATCATGATGACGTTAGCATCGGGATCTTCAGGCAGCAACATTTCTTTCCCGGTGGGACCAGTAATTTGCACGTCATCGCCCGGTTTGATGTTACACAAGAAGGTCGAGCATACGCCTTCAACTTCTTGTCCGGTTTTTTCGTCTTTATACTCTAGTTTGCGAACGCACAAAGAGACAGTTTTGTCATCGACATTATCACCGTGGCGAGTGCTAGCGATCGAGTACAACCGGATTTTGTGATTTTTACCTTTATTATCTTTACCAGGGGGGATGATGCCGATACTTTGACCTTCAAAATATCGTAAATCTCCAGTAGAGATGTCAAATTTCACATGCTGCACCATGCCGATGCCGCCTTCAGCTAGCAGTCCATCGTTAGAGACACATTTACCAACAAACGGTGCATTCGGACGGTAGATATTAACGGGAACATCTGCATGTTTCTTGGGTGTAGCTGCGGGTGCTGCTGTAGCTTGAGGCTGCGCTTGGGGTACAGATTCGCTACTTTCGATCGCCATTGGCTGCGAGTTAGCTCCAAACGGACGAATGCTCAGAATTTTGCCGCCTAAATTGGCAATCCGACGCATTTCTTGGTTCATCCGTTGGTAAGGTACGGTAATAAATTCACTACCGCTGCGGCGGACATTACCATTGACACTATCGGCAGACTGACGATTGCTCAGACCGATAACTTCATAAATAAACAGACGATTGTTGGCTGCTGAATTACCAGCACTACCGCTTAGACTTGGATTGTACATTGCTAATTTATATCTCCGAAACCCCAAATAATAGGTGTCATTATAACTCTACTTACTTCAGATATCACCCATTGACATCTTCGCCGATTGAGCCTCCGATCGGGCACTGAATCGGCAGTAACGGGCAATATCTCCTAGCACGAAACTAGGATGCTCTCCAGCACGCGCTATATAAACATATCCCAGCCAGAATACCGTAGCGCAGTCCCATTGCACAAGAGCGAATCTGACGATCGTGCAGATTTTTGAGTAGCCAGCGATGTCGAACTATGTCATTCATCTCGATCGATTGCGCCCTTAATATTTGGTATAGAATTGCCCCAGTCGAGGTATAATGACTGCTGAGTACAGTTTTATGTCTCCAATCCCTGCGATTTAACCGCGCTAGAAATAATTAATTTAATGGTAGCAACAGTGGTAAATTTTACATTTGTGTAAGATTCTTGGCAGTGCCGAGCGCGATCTTCGCCCAATTCGAGCGACAATCGCACCAGTAGCGACCAAACCTAATTATCCCGTCGCGTCGCTCTAAGAGCGCAAACTTTGTCTGCATCTACTTTAATCGGGATGACGGATTGAGGTAAAATTTTAATTCAAAGAACTAGAACTAAACACTTACAAAAAATTTCGATATAAGAGGATAGCTATGAGTAAGGTGGATCGCGTGGTGATAATTGGCGTTGCTGGAGATTCCGGCTGCGGTAAGTCAACGTTTTTACAACGGATTATCGACTTGTTTGGGGAAGATTTCGTGACAGTAATCTGTTTGGATGACTACCACAGCCTCGATCGCTACCAGCGGAAAGAGCAAAAAGTTACAGCACTCGATCCGCGTGCGAATAATTTCGACCTGATGTACGAGCAAATTAAAGCTCTCAAAAGCGGTCAAACGATCGACAAACCCATCTATAACCATGAGACTGGCTTGATCGACCCACCAGAAAAAATTGAACCCAACCATGTCATCGTAATTGAAGGATTACATCCACTCTACGATGAGAGAGTCAGAGGATTGATCGACTTTAGCGTTTACCTAGATATCACCGATGATGTCAAAATCGCTTGGAAAATTCAACGCGATATGGCAGAACGCGGACACAGCTACGATGATGTCTTAGCTGCGATCGAATCTCGCCGTCCCGACTTTGAAGCCTACATCGAGCCTCAACGCGGTCACGCTGATGTAGTAATTCAAGTCTTACCCACTCAGCTTGTCAATGATAAAGAAAGCAAGCTGCTACGCGTACGCTTAATGCAGCGTGAAGGCGTATCTGACTTCGATCCTGTCTACCTATTCGACGAAGGTTCCACCATTCACTGGAGACCTTGCGGTCGGAAACTCACTTGTGAGTACCCAGGCATTAAAATGTTCTACGGGCCAGATACATACTACGGTAACCCCGTATCGGTACTCGAACTCGACGGTCAGTTGGGTAACCTAGAACAAGTCAGCTATATCGAAAGCCACTTGAGCAATATTTCCACCAAGCACAAAGGCGAAATGACTAGCCTGCTGCTCCAACACCGCGAATACCCAGGTTCTAACAATGGTACTGGTTTATTCCAAGTCATGGTCGGTCTAAAAATGAGAGCGACTTACGAACTGTTAGTTGCCGAAGCTAAAGTACCTGCTAAAGTCTAACCTTATCGAATAATCCCACTAGGGCGATCGAAGAATCGATCGACATATTTACCATAGAGCGTAGTTTTTACTCGCTCTTTTTTGTGACTATTGAGGCTTTTTTGTGACTATTGAGGACAAATTAGGACATTTTGTGTCGATCGTATTCTACAAGTTCTTGTTTGAGACGATCGATAGTTCTCTGAAAGTTATTGATCCGCCCCAAAATTAATCGCGGATGCAAATTTGGGTCTTCACGATCTACGGCAGCTAATTGTCGCTCAAATCGATCGAGTTCGGATTGAGTAATTTTGTATTGGTGTTCGTCGGCGATCGCTATTTTATCGATTGTCAGATGTTCGAGTATTTCTTGAATGCGTTCTTCTGCTTTCATTTTGACCTTACCAACTAGTTTCATACATATTTTACATACTTCCTCATTATATCTATTCTGATTCTGATGTCGAGCCAAAAGGCTTGAAAGCGATCGAGTACATCTCGATCGCTTTCAGTTCAAACAGCATCTCAATCACGAAAGAACGTACTAATAATAGTATTGATAGTTTTCACGATTGCAGCAACCGCCATTATTACATTGAAAAATTTAACTGCACGGCGTAATATCTTGCGATTCGAGCGCATAATTTTACGGTTTTTATCTATCTGACTCATTTTGCTTAACTCCTTTAGAGTAGTTGATTATTGATTTGTCAATCTTAGTCAGTAATCAATCTGAAATAAATCCTACGATTCCCCCAATATTTCACCTCATTTTCTCAATTTTGCTTCACTAGAAAAACTGAAGAAAATCTGAGGTACAATTGAGCAGTTGTTGAAGATCGTCAAAATGGCAGCCAGTTTATCAGCATCAGAGGCCGGACTGAAGATATTCGAGCAAGCCCGAAATCTCAAAGGTTGGAATAAAACAGCTTCCGGCAAAAACTCGCCTTGGCCTCTGGAAATTAATAAGTCTACGTTGGAGAGATTTCACAAGCGGCAGCCAATTAAACATGAGAATTTTGTAGCTATTTGTGACGCAATGGGCATCGAGTGGCAGGAGATCGTCGATCTATCTGAAAGCACTGCATCAAAAGCAATAGTAAGCTCAAATTTACAAGTCGATCGATCTGCATCTACAGAACTAGATATTTTTAGTCAACAGATCTTTGATTGGTTTGTGGCGTTGGATTTTACGGCGGAAGGGTTGCCCAAAAGAGATGGAAATTATGTCGAGTGGATTATTCATTTACCAATGCAATGGGCTGGACACGATCGAGTGTTAGTCCGAACCATCATTCATGAGACGGTTTTGGGGGATCTGGATGATTTTAAAAAAGCTGTAGCACAATACAAAGCTGATCAGGGTTTGTCGATCACTAGTTGGCGGGTAAGTCAAGCTGTTCATCAAGCACTAATTGAATCGGATCGAAAATTAACTTGTCTGACATTTGACCAGTTGATTGATCGAAGTGCTGATTTTTCATCATATTTTGGGTGGTTGGAGAAAGAGATTAAAGAAATCGAGAAATTTTATGTCCCATTGTATTGCAAAAAAGGAGAATTAAATCCGATAACTAACACTATGCGGAATCCGAGTATTTACGCTCGGGCTGAAGGTGGAATCGATCGATACATAAATCAGTGGTTAGCAAATCCCGTGGCAAAGCATGTTTCGATTTTGGGTGAGTTTGGTACGGGCAAGACTTGGTTTACCTTACACTATGCATGGAAATGTCTCCAAGCTTATCAAATTGCCAAAGAAGAAGGTCTGCCACGCCCGCGTTTGCCATTGGTCATTCGACTACGAAATTATGCCAAATCGCCAGACGTTACGAATGTGATGGCAGGGTTTTTCTTTAGTGAACACAACATCAAGATGAATCATGCTGTTTTCGACAGGCTGAACCAAATGGGGAAACTGTTGCTGATTTTTGATGGTTTTGATGAGATGGCGGATAGAAACACTCCTCAGAAAGTGGCGGATCATTTCTGGGAGTTGGCGAAGGTAGTTACGCCGAATGCGAAGGTAATTTTGACTTGCCGCACAGAGCATTTCCCGAAGGGGGAGGATGAGCGCAATAATTTTGAGGGGAAATGCTTACCTTCTAATACGAATAAAATCGCGGTAGCTCCGAAGTTTGAGACTTTAGAATTGATGAAGTTCGATGACGAGCAGATTCGGGAGGTATTATCGCGGCGGACGAAGGCTGCGGCGACGGTGGAACTGGTGATGGCAAATTCGCAATTGCTGGATCTGTTGCGACGAGCGGTGTTGGCGGAATTTGTGTTAGAGGCTTTGCCAGAGATTGAGGCGGGGAAAAAGATCGATCTAGCGCGGGTGTATCTCTATGCTGTGCGGCACAAGATGGAGCGGGATATTACGACGGGGCGGACGTTTACATCGTTGGCGGATAAGCTCTATTTCTTGTGTGAGTTGGCGTGGAAAATGTTGAGTGAGGATCGGATGACGCTGAATTATCGTGAGTTTCCCGATAGGTTGAAGTTGTTATTTGGTAAGGAGGTGGAGTCGAAGAAGCATCTGGATCATTGGCATTATGACATGATGGGGCAGACGATGTTGATTCGGAATGATGATGGGGATTATAGTCCGGCACATCGATCTTTGTTGGAGTTTTTTGTTGCTTATAAGTTCGCGGCGGAGCTGGGTTTGTTGGCGGATGATTTTCTGGAGATGGCGCAGAATCAATCGGGGATTGATGAGAGTTTAACGCCAGAGTTTTATACTTGGTCGAGTTATTGGCGGCGGGAGGTAAATTATAAGGGCGAGCGAGAATTAATTGCCCCTTTAGCTGGATTCAAACCGGAGCCGCTGGAGAAGTTGCGGGGTACTTTTGGCAGAAGTCCTTTGACTAAAGCTATCCTCGAGCTGCTGGTACCTGCGCTAACTTTGGAGATAAAATACCGAGAACCAAATCTACTGTTGGATCTGATTCGGCAGACGAAGCTGACTGATGCTGAATATTCCGGTGGGAATGCCGCGACAATATTGGTGGAATTGGACTCTAATGCACTGGAATACCAAGATTTGAGTGGTACTAATTTAGCCTATGCCAACTTTGTAAATGCAGAGTTGAAGGGTACCAATCTCAATGGGGCAAACTTAGAGAATTGCTTGACAAAGAGGGTATTTGGAACGCTTAATGACATCATTATGAGTAAGGACAATCGGCAATTTATCACCGCTCATAGTGATAACACCATAAGAATCTGGGATCGAGCTAGTGGTAGAGAGTTAAAGTGGTTGCTGGGACATCAAAATACGGTAAAAGTACTCGCTCTGAGTGGGGATGGGCAAAGACTGTATTCTGGTGGCCATGTGGTTAAGGAGTGGGATCCCACTGATGGCACTTGTCAGCGCACTTTTGAGGTTGATAGCGAGAACGTTTGCGTGGTGGATGCGATCGCGCTAAGTGGGGATGGAAAATTTCTCTATGCTGGCGGCAAAGAAGCGATCGAGGAGTGGGATCTCGTCGATGGCAGTTGTCGGCGCACTTTTGAGAGTCATAAAGGTTTCGTGAGTGAGATCGTCATAAGTAGGGATGGGCAATTCCTTTATTCTGGCAGCGGCGATGGGACAATTAAGGAGTGGGATCTCACCGATGGCAGTTGTCGGCGTACTTTTGAGAGTGACCAAAGTTTTGTGTTTGGGATTGTCATGAGTGGGGATGGGCAATTCCTTTATTCTAGCGGCGGCGAGGGGACAATTAAGGAATGGGATCTCACCGATGGTATTTGTCGGCGCACTTTTGAGAGTTATCAAACTACTAAGAGTGGAATCGCGCTGAGTGGGAATGGACAATTCCTCTATTCTGGTGGCGATAGGGCGATCGAGGAGTGGGATCTTGTCGATGGTAGTTGTCGGCGCACTTTTGAGAGTCATCAAAGTTCTGTGAAGATTGCGCTGAGTGGGGATGGGCAATTCCTGTATTCTGGCAGTGGCGATGGAACGCTTATAGGTAGTGGTAATGGAATAATTAAGGAGTGGAATCTCTTTGATGGTTGTTGTTGGCGCACTTTTAAGAGTCATCAAAGTTCTGTGAATGCGATCGCCATAAGTGGGGATGGGCGATCTCTATATGCTGGTAGCGATGATGGAATAATTAAGGAGTGGGATCTCTTTGATGGCAGTTGTCAGCGCACTTTTGAGGGTCATCAAGGTTGCGTGGATGCGATTGCCCTAAGTAGGGATGGGCAATTCCTCTATGCTGGCGGCAGCTATGGGTCGATTTTTGGCGGTGGCGTAACAATTAAGGAGTGGGATCTCACCGATGGCAGTTGTTGGCTTATTTTTGAGAATTATCAAAGTTTTGTGAGAGGGCTTGTTATAAGTGGTGATGGGAGATCTCTCTATGCTAGTAGGAATAGTGGGACAATAGAGGAATGGGATCTCACCGATGGCAGTTGTCGGCTTACTTTTGAGAGTGACCAAAGTTTTGTGGATGAGATCGCCATAAGTGGGGATGGGCGATTTCTCTATGCTAGCAGTAGTAATGGAGCGTTGTTTAGCGGCGTGATAATTAAGGAGTGGGATCTCGCTGATGGCAGTTGTCGGCGTATCCTTGCAGATTATCAAGGTTTGGTGCATACGATTTCCTTGAGTGCAGATGGGCAATTCCTGTA
>NZ_JANPLS010000416.1:0-4219 GCF_031422475.1 Chamaesiphon sp. VAR_48_metabat_403 | reverse complement strand
CATTGGCTCGATCGTCCTGAAGAGCCGATAAGGGGATGACGACTCGATCGGTCGTTGTTTGGGCGAAGGTTGCCCGCGCTAGCAAGCCGCTCCCGACTTTGCCAGTGGGATTGGGAATGGTCATTTCGACCGGGATTAGCCGCGATGTTGGATTTGCAGCAGGTGAAATCTGGGTGATTTTACCCGCAAATCGTTCGTTGGGAAAGGCATCTAGCTGGATATTGGCACTACCACCAATCTTAATATTTGTCAAGTCAAGTTCCGAGACTTGGACGGTAACTTTGGATTGGCTAAAGTCGCCCAGCCGCAGGAGTTCGTTACCCACCTGCACCAGATTGCCCTGCTCGGTCGATCGAGCGATAACGACCCCAGAGATCGGTGATGTCACCACCGCATAAGATTTTCGGCGTTGTTGCTGGGCTAGGACTGCTTGCTGGGCGGTAATTCGGCTCTTAGCTACCGCGATCGCTTGTTGTTCGGCAATGACTTTAGCTTGCGACGATCGCAATACCTGTTCGGCGGTATCGGATTGGGTGCGAAATTGCTCGGCTTGTTGTGCGGAAACGGCTCCAGCTTTGGCGAGGTTATTATATCGATCGGCATCGGATCGAGCTTGCTGGAGTTTCAAGCGATTTTGAATGACTTGGGTGTTCGCGTCGCTCACTTGTGCCTGAAGTTGGGCGATTTCCGTGCGCCGAGAAGCCAATTCTGCTGCGGCTTCGGCTGAGTTGGCACTCAAGAGCGAGTCATCGATCTGTGCCAATATTCGACCCCGCTGGACGCGATCGCCTACATCTACCTTTAATTGTTGTAATTGTCCCTCTGCTTGAGCGCGAATCGATACTTCCCTCACGGGTTGAGTCGTGCCCGTGTACGATCGCACCGATTCTAAAGGAGCTGTCGCTGCGATCGCCACATCTACCGCCGTCGCCTGAGCCTGCGCGCCGGGAGGTCTATTCTGGGCATCAGCATTATCTTTAGGCGCAGCATTGCAACTAGCTAGCGCGATTGCTAACAGCCCGATCGATCCCCTTTGAGCCAGCCATTCAGCTCGATCGCATCGGTAAATCTTTTGTCTGACACTCATTGTTTAAGAGCCGCAAGTAATCGTGCGAGTATATTGTTAAAAGAGCCAACGGAAGATCGTTAATTATCTTGACTACCAGGTTAACAATTATTTTTAGTCTTTCGATCTATCGATCGAAATACTTTTAACCTGAGTTTGGCGGTATCAAACAACTCTACATTGTGAGACAACACGACTAGGCGCGCGCGTAAATGGTTGCCATCCCTTGCGGCTCGTGGCTGTATTTACCACTGTAAGTGGGTTTGTATATTTCGTTATACAGACACAAACTCTGCGGATTTTTGGCGACAAACTGAATCATCTGGCGATGCGGTTCGCCTCGGAAGAATTCTTTGAGATTGTCTTCACAGTGCCAATAACTGACCATTACGACTTCATTAGCACCACAGATACCTGCTTTGACTTGCATACAACCTTTTGCTTTAGCAGTCGCGCTCCGAATCCAGAATAGCTTTTGCCACATCCACAAAAATCCAGCCAGGTCTCGCGCCACAAATCCATTCACAAACATGACTGCTGCTGGGCTGTGGGGCAAATCGACACGGTAAACAGCATAACTCATATTAGATACTCCTGAGAGTTGCGATCGAGTTGGATTTTATACTCAATTAAGTTGTTATTCAATTAATTGAGTATAAATTTATTGTATATGCAAATAATTGAATATGTCAAGTCCTGCTGGGGAAATAGATGGTGAGACGGCTAAAGCGGGCGATACAAAATGAATAGCACGGATATTAACCCAAGTTGCCAGTCATTGACTCGAAAACTTTTTTAAAGATCTAGAGATCGGGATGCCCAGTAGCCGACACCTAAACTGACACCGACACCCCATAATAACCATGCGGCTGCCAGTAACAGCCCAGATCGTGTCAGACCGTACCAGCCTGGAAACCAAGTTAAAGCCACACCATCTAATAACGTCGCTGTCAATGCCATTATTGCCACAGCACTGAATAGATCCGCTCGATCGACTTTACTAATTACGGCACTAACTTTAACCAACACCCCAGCTACGGGAATAGAAGCGACAAACAACAATAACAGCCAGGGATTACCATCTACAAACAATGATTCTCCCCCAAACCGAATGCATAATAAAGCTTCAAACCAAAATACGGCACCTAAAATCATAAATAATATCGCGTTGACGGGTTTTCGAGCTTGGATAATTTGAGTCATAGTGTTTTAGTGGATAGTGGATAGTGTTTTAGTGGATAGTTTGCTGTTTGAAGGCGTTCCGTTCCAAAATTAGTTCTCGGCGATATAAAAAGAACGGTAGAGAGCAAGAAAGCCCGATGCCAAACGTTAGTCCGATATAGAGTAAAACCCGCAGCCGCGAAGCTCCTAGCCGTTTTAGTTCGATCGTGGCATAGCAAAAGAAAACGCTCGCACTAATTAATAAATCGCTCGCCCACGCAGTCGCAATATTATTTGCAAATGTACGTTGTAGAAATAAGGTTGGCGATAATAGTGCGGCGGGATCTTGCAGCAACCAAAACCAGGGTAGAATCGAACCTGCGATCGCCAGAAACAGATAAAGTGGTTTCAAGAAGTCGATCGATTCCGCAAAGCGGACGCTACGCGAACGGGTGGTCGAGATATTTGTTGACATCCTTATTAACCTCAATTCGGGATATCACGATCTTCGCAAAAGGGGATAATTAACACAATTACCCGTGAGGTAATCAAAGTCATCGTTTGGGGGTTTTGTCATGCAGCAGCAACAGATCGAGCATCGCCAAAATTCGTTTGGCATGTTGCTCAAGCAATGGCGAGATCGCCGCAGTTTCAGTCAGCTCGATCTGGCTCTCATCAGCCAAGTCTCTCAACGGCATATCAGTTTTCTCGAATCGGGACGTGCCAAACCCAGTCAGGAAATGGTATTGCAATTAGCAACCGTGTTAGAAATTCCCCTCAGACAGCAGAATTTAATGCTCAGTGCGGCGGGATTTACCCCCATGCACTCAGAGACAGATTTATCGGCTCCAGAAATGAGTCCGGTTAGAAAAGCGATCGATCTGATGCTGCAACAGCACGAGCCGTATCCAGCATTTGTAGTAGATCGGTATTGGAATTTAATCCTGACAAATAACGGCGCAACTTTACTGCTCGATGCTTTTATAGATCGAGATAAAATCCACGCGCTCTTTTATACAGATGGCAAAATTAATCTGATGCGGATGTTATTTCATCCCCAAGGGCTGCGCCCGTTTGTTGTTAACTGGGAAAGCTTTATCGACCATTTGCTGCAACGCCTCCACCGCGAAACGCTGGTGGAAAGAGCGGGCGACAACTCCACGCGATTACTTGACGAACTAATGAGCTATCCCGATGTTAGCAACATCTGGCAAACTGCCAATCGTACCGCCCACAATACCTTGCTGCTGAATATTCATCTCCAGCGCGACAATCTGGAGTTAAAGTTCTTTACCACGATCGCCACCTTAGGTACTCCTTACGATATCACGCTTCAGGAATTGCGAATTGAATGTCAGTTTCCCGCCGATGCAGCCACCGAACGCAATTGGCAAAATTACCTCAATTTAATTTCGCCAAGTTTCGGGAAAGCCAGATAAGGGAGATGTAGTTATAGATACGAACGCAACAGACACAAACTACACCGAACAGTTAAACCCCGTAAAAACTCAGATTAAAGTTGACATTAAATCTCGAACTTTTACGCAATTAACCTTTAAAGATTTGTAGTCTCAAGCATAAGTAAATCGCTAATTTATTCTCACTCATCAGAAATATATCATGAACTTCAAATCTATCCTCGTTGTCGGTTTAGGTCTAGCTACTATCGGTTTTTCACTCCCCGCTCATGCTGATACTGCAACTGTGGGCGTTATCAAACAAACTTCGGTAGTCACTGGTGTTGCTAACGATACTGCACAAGGTAGCTACACTAACATCGATAACAGCAAAGTCGGTCGCAATCGTCCCGATAATGTTGGTACTTCGATCGTCGTAGACCAAGCTACTGACGTTCAAGGTAAATTCAACCGGACTACTCAAATCGGTGAAACCAATATCGATAATTCCCAACGTAACACTGCTAGCCCTCGCTTCAAACGCTACTAAATCTTACTGGTGCGGTTGTCTAAATCTCAATCAACCGCACTGTTC
>NZ_JANPLS010000415.1:0-2888 GCF_031422475.1 Chamaesiphon sp. VAR_48_metabat_403 | reverse complement strand
GTCGCTGGAGCGAGAACATGGGGATTAACACCGAGATAATCCACGCACCAATCCCAATCTTTACCATCAGATCGGGCATGAAATACCAACTCATCGATAAAATTATCAGTACGACGATCGCTGCAATTTTCAGGCTAGAATTACTTCGCGATGTTGGTAGTAATATCGCCAAACAGTAAAAGATCGCAATCTGAACTAAAACAATACTGGTAAAATCCATTGGCAGCGAAACGTCGGTACTTACGGGAATACCTACTATTTTAACTAAAGATTTAATTTTTCAATCGATCGATTATTCTCTACACTTTACCGCTTATGATTTGTGATTGGTCGATCGGCGATTTACCTGGGTTAAATAAGCCCGATTGCATTTTGCTCCAACAGCTAGGAATCGCTACCACCGGGCAACTCCTCGCCGTTGCTCCCGATGCAGCAACTAAGTATCAACTAGCCATGAGTCTGGGTACTAAAATTCAGTATGTGAATAAATTAGTAGCTCTTGCCGATCTGTCGCGGTTGCCCGGTGTCGGCTGTCAGTATAATGGAATGCTCTTACATATCGGCATTATTTCTGTCAAACAATTAGCCCAAATGCCTGCCGATAAAATCCATCGACAACTGCTCAGGCTACAAGTAGCCACGCTCCAACGGCGCGATCTCTGCCCAGATCTCGATCGCGTCCAAACCTGGATCGGGCAAGCCAGAGGGCTGAATTAGGTTTTAGGTTATAGGTTATAGGTTTTAGCAATTGCGCTTACTCCCCGTCTCCCCGTCTCCCCGTCTCCCCATCTCCCATCTCCCCGCTCCCATCTCCCCGCTACTTCTTCAACAACACTCCATTCAAAAAGATATCCGCCAATCCTTCGGCCATTTCCTTTATTTCTTGGGGACTCGCACCTGGTTGGGCGATGGTTTCGTGACTGAATCCCGCCACGACAAACATGCCTAAAAATACCTGCGCGATGACGCGTGGATTCATCTTCCGATATACGCCTCGCTCCATCGCTGTTTGGAAAAATGCTTCGGCGACATCGGTCATTTTTTCAACTACTTCCGACTGAATTCGATCGCGTAAATCTTGATGGAGTTGAACTTCCATAAAGCAGACACGCATCATGTCATAATTATCGCCCAATCGCAGCATTCGTTTGTACATCACATGCGAGATGGCTTCGTAGCTCGCCATCTCGCTTAATTCTGTTAGTAAATCTGTCAATAAGTCAATCCAGCCTTGGGTTGCGACTTCGACTAGAATTGCTTTTTTGTTAGTAAAATGACGAAATAAAGTTCCTTCGGCAATTCCGGCTTTTTCGGCTAATTCTTTAGTGGTAGTGCCATCATAACCATTCCGAGCAAAGAGCTTTTGTGCTGCTTGAAGAATTTTATCACGGGTATTTAACTCGGTCTTCTGTTTGCTACGAAATATCTGCATACATACCCAGGCTCGTCATAATACCTGTTCGATTGGGATCTCTACATTATTGTGCTAATAAAATTGAATATTTACCGATCGCTTAACAGTTCTTCATAGATAGTTACTACGCTTTAAGATCGAGAGTCACTTCGCGATGTTACTTCAATTATCTTAATATATAGCAATCCTATTTTGTTTGTGAGAATTGAGATCTAGATATTTTGAACCGCAGCGATTCGCGCTCGTCGGGGAACCCGACGGTTTACGAGCGATTCTCTTTCAGAGAGGCTCCGCCAACGAGACAGAGGCGCAGAGAGCGCAGAGCAGAAGAAAGATTTTCTCAGAGAGAATGCCGATTATTCAGGTAGATCTGTTGGTGTGGGTGCGGCTAATAACTCATCTCGCAACCGTGAAACGATCGTAGCATCATCGAGGCGATCGAGGATTTCTCGCATTACCGTATTCGCCCCCAATTTACCCCAAGTAGAACCTGCTTCTAAATAAGATTGAGTAGCCGTTCCGACTCGATAAGCACCATAGCCAGCAATTGCGCCTTGAATTGCCCCCGCACCCAGATAGCCGGGAATAGCGGCAAAATTCACGCTAGTACCGACGATTAGTGCTGCCATTTTGCCCACACCAAAGATAATTCCAGTTGCCAATTCACCGAGCAATAAACTAGCACTACTAAATAAAATCCCACTCAGCAATTTACTAATCTCATACTTAGTCATCGGGAGATTATATAATTGTGCTAGCGATCGAATCAACATTAAATCGAGAAATACACCACCTAAAATATCGAAGATGGCGATCGGATTGAGCGCGACTGCTAGGGCTTTATATGTGGCAAACTGCCCCACAATCTTATTGGCTTCGGCTTGGAGATCGGTTAAAGTTTTTTTTGCCAAGTTTGTTTCTGCCGAACGTGCTTGTACTAGAGCATTAATCGCCAATAACGATCGACCTTCGCGGCTTAATAACTCTTGAATTTTAGCTGTAAGCGGTGCGATTTGGGGTTCGGGTTTTTCCCATTCAAACTTTTTTGTCCCATCGGGATATTCAATCCGCACTTGAATTGGGGTGGGATCTGCGGCTACCATCACCACTTCATCCGCCGATAATAACCGCTGCAATAATTCATCGCTAACGCTATTTTCACTCAAGTTTCGCAACTGCTGATAAATTTCTTGACGGGCTTGTTCTGGATATAGATCGGATTTATTAAATACTAATAATAAGGGTTTGTGGGCCTGTCGTAATTCTCGTAAAGCTTGATATTCTAATTGGGTAATATCTCCCGCAATGACAAATAAAATTAAATCTGCTTGACTGACAACTTCAGCCGACATTGAAGCGCGCGCTTCACCATCGATTTCATCTAAGCCAGGAGTATCGATTAAATCGATGTGCATTATCCCATCTGGCGACCACCGAACCTGTCGCGGGAACCGCGTCACCCCGTTGAGAGGAC
>NZ_JANPLS010000414.1:0-1771 GCF_031422475.1 Chamaesiphon sp. VAR_48_metabat_403 | reverse complement strand
GGAGCGCAATGCCCGCTCGCGTCTTCGGACGTACCAGCCAAGGCGATTCCAACCGACTCTATCGGATTGAAGTATCCGGTATCAGTCTACCCCGTTATCCCCGCGTGCGCCGGAGCAACAAAGAGTTTATCGTGCTCTACGAACAACTTAATAGTACGCTTCAGTACATCAACAAGATTGGCGGCAAGGTAGCTAGTATTACCATCGCTTAGAGGCTGGTTGAAAAGTATCGGTTAAAGGATAAATACCGTCGATCGGATCTTTATCCTACCCGTTACTTTCTATTTGGATTTTATCAAGCTAAAGGAGTCGAACTAAATGCTAGGACAATTACCCTTTTCCAGAGGTTCTACTGCTACAGCAGATAACCGAATCTTCGTTTATGAAGTCACTGGAATGGATCGAGATCGATCCGATGTTCGGGTGCGGACTAGTGCGAATACCTTCGTACAAGTTCCTTACAACCGCATGAATGAAAAGATGCAACAAATCGTACGAATGGGCGGCAAGATTGTCAATGTTCATCCATTAGGCGAACCCCCTCAAGTTACGGAAACAGCTCATTCGGATGGCGATCGTTAAACCCACAATCCCAACTACTTACAAGCAGTTGGGCTGTTCGTATATACCCATCTTCCCAGTGAAAAATTAGCTGGCGATGGGAACGAAAACGATCTCATTCTGGCGATCGCATCTGTATAAATTCAGATAAGCTCGGCACAGCCAAATCCCCGACTTCTTAGAGGGTGTTTGAAAAGTATAAATAATCCCCCCAGCCCCCTTAAAAAGGGGGATTTAGGAGGATTGACAGCCTGCGATTGTAACAAATAAAACTTTTTAAACATCCTCTTAGAGAAGTCGGAGATTTTGACCATTTTAGCTTACTACTCGATCGAATCATTTAGAATTAGAAAGTATTTCCGGTTCGTACAGTACGCCTGAAATAATCGTCCATTTCTCTTCAATTTTATCTTTATCTTTAACTTGAATCTTGCGGAGAGTATAGGTGAAGCCAAAGTGTTCGATTTCTGCGTCCGATCGATCGAATCGTTTCGCAACTCCAACAACTTGTCCTTGATTATCGCTGAGTTGCTTAACTTCCAGGGAGCCGATAATCTTACTCTCTTTGAAGTTTTTGTGTTTTAAATCATCCATCAAAATCGCAAATACACCCAACACCTCAATTGGCTTTTCCATAACTGCGACTTCAGTTGAAGTTATTAACATTGCAGGTAAATGAAAAAATGGTAAAACCTTCGTTGGCTCTAGTGAATTAAAGGCTTGAATATAAGCACCAAAGGTATTAAGAATTTCTTTAAGTTGGTCTTTCATAATCATTATCTCTAGATGAGGTGGTTGCTGTAAAAAGAGATGAATCAAATTGGTAGCGATCTCTGGATGACTATAGGAAAATCCATGAGCGGCATCCGCAATTATTCCCAATTTAGCATTGGGAATTTTGGCTGTTAGTAGATTGCTATTTGAAGGAGGTATCGTAATATCTCGATCTCCAGTAATAACGAGCGTCGGTGCTTTGATGTCAGCCAAAGTATCGCAGGTATCGTGCGTTGCAAAGGCTTGAAGCTGACGCTGCAATGCTGCTCCTTGGCTGTGGAATGGGGTGGTTGCGGTGAGGAATTCGGCTAGTTCCTGCTGATGGTTTTGAATGAAGGTGGGTGTAAATAATACACCCAAAAGATTGCCATTCAGCACCCCACTGATATCTCCAGGTTGACTACAGCTACCACCCGCCATCGTACAGCCGAGAATG
>NZ_JANPLS010000413.1:0-5038 GCF_031422475.1 Chamaesiphon sp. VAR_48_metabat_403 | reverse complement strand
AAATTTAAGGTAATGTGATGACACCAGAAGAACAACAAGCAATTGAAGCACACAGTCAAGCTATTGCTTTTTGTATAGAAATACAGCAGTAGAGCAACTAACTAGCTTGGGGAAAATAGAAGAAGTGGTACGAGATGCCATGCAAGAACATGTGATGCCAGGAGTGGGGATTGCTTGGTGCAACGCACGCTGAGGTTTCCTCAGCGCGATTGCATCCGCTTTTTTATCAAAAGTGTCACCAGAGAAAGTAGTGGATACAAAAGACAAATCAAAAGCATAATTGGGGAACTAGTAATTACTAGCAAGCAAGCTGAAAAGTTGGGTTTAAAAAGTCACTCACAAATTAGTCCATACTTGGAAGCATGTTGTTTAAGAATAAGCGCATCAATTTCTTACGAAAGGACAGCAGAAGAAGTAGAATACCTCACGGGTATGAAAATATCAAAAAGTGCGCAACAACGGTTAATTCACAAACAGAAATTTAAATTGCCATCCGCTGAGTCACCAGTGTCAGAAGTGAGTGTAGATGGAGGGAATGTTCGAGTCCGAACACCAAAAGGAGAGCCGTGTAGCTGGAAAGGATACAAAGCCGCAGTCTTACACGATCGACAAGCAATTGCCAGCTCATTTCAGGAAAATGGGAGCATAATTAATTGGGTGAACAATCAAAATTTAGCACCAATTATTACTTGCTTAGGAGATGGACATGATGGAGTTTGGAATGTTATTAAAGAATTTGCACCCGGTCGTGAAAGAAGAGAGATTCTTGATTGGTTTCATTTAATGGAAAATCTCCATAAGATTGGATGCTCTAATCAAAGATTATTCACAGCTAGAAGCCTATTATGGCGAGGAAAAGTTAATAAAACTATTGAATTATTTAGTGACTGTACTCTCAAACAAGCTGAGAACTTTTGTGCTTATTTAGAGAAACATCGTCACCGCATAATTAATTATGATTATTTTCAAGCAGAACAAATTTGTTCAATTGGCTCTGGCGCGATTGAATCTACAATTACACAGATTGACCGTCGCACTAAAATATCTGGGGCACAGTGGAAATTTGAAAATGTTCCTCAAGTACTAGCCCATCGCTGTGCCTACCTTAACAGATTAATTAGCGATCGCTAAATAAAAAGTGGGATGCTCCCTAATCGATCGATACATTTTACTGTTGGATGGGAAACCTATAGATATTGGCTTTAATCTGTATGTATGACAACAATATCTCTAGATACCGCAAAAGAACGTATTTTGGAAATGTATCAAAAGGTCGATCCTAATAGTCAATACTATGGTTGTTTACTTAATTGGTATGGCAAGGGAGTCTGGAATTATGGTATCGGCATCAGCGATAACTTAGTTTTTGATACTGCTTATTTGAAAATATTCGATCGAGCAAATCTAGAAGTTCAATTGGTGCCAAATGTTCAGAACTTTAGCCCTGCTGAAACGATCGATCGATTAGGCACTGCGATTTTGTGTTTTCAGAGTTGGGATTATGGTTTATTAGGTTGGAACGGCGAGCATTTTGCCCGATTGGTGGCAACAGATAAAGCCATATCTTATCAGGTAAAAGAACTGCCATTCCCGATTCCTCAATTAAATCACGATGGCTGGCATCCCCAAGCAAGTAAATTTTTGACTGAATATCGCGAATCGCATTCCGACTGGTTTGCTGAAATATTGTACTCATGGTCGGCTTAATACAGGTCGCCAGATTTTAATCGTCCGATCCCAGCTAGCGGTAATTAATGTTTGCCCCATCGGTAGAAAGAGAATTTCGCGGACGGCACTTTGATGAGCTTGGAAGCTATACATTAATTGCTTACTATTGACATCCCACAGGTTCACGATGCCATCCATTGAGCCGGAAGCGATGATTTTAGAGTCGGGGCTGATGGCGACGGTTAGCACGCCATCCTGATGACCTGTTAAAGTATGATGAGTCGATGTGCCCAATTGTCGGACTTGCACCGTTCGATCGGTACTACCGCTGATAATTAATTTGCCATCTCGACTGATTGCCAAGCCGTGAATCGTTTGCTCGTGCGCTTCAATTGTTTTGAGTAATTGTTTGCCATCTAAATCCCAAAATCGGAGCGTTCGATCGGCACCTGCACTAATTAAAATTTTACCATTGGGCATAAATTCTAGTGCCATCACCGATTCTTGATGACCGTCGAGGGTATAAATAATTTTACCCGTATCGGTGTTCCATAGCCGAATTCGCCGATCGGCACCGCTGCTGGCTAGGATTTTGCCATCGGGACTAAATCGGACGCAATAGACAAACCCATGATGGCTATCTAAACTGCTCGTGTCGGCGCGTAATTCTTGGAGCGAGTTAAAGACGGATTCTTTGCGGCGCATTTGCACGCGGCGATTTTTGTCGCCACTGGCAATCTGACTGTGGTTGGGGCTAGCGGCGACGGAATAAATCGAATTATTATTACAGTAGGTAAAAATCGGTTGTTGTGGCATGGTAAGGTTCCACATGGCGACGGTACCACCATCATCGCCGCTCATTAAAAATCGACCGTCGGTAGTAATGCCGATCGCATTAATTGGTTTGCGATGCCATGCAAATGTATAGTTACATTCCCAATTATAATTATGCTCTATGGTGGGAATATTAACTGGGGTAGTTATTGATGGGGTGACGATTGCAGTTGGTGGCTCTGGCGGTAGAGTGACAATTTTCAAATCGGGTTCGATCGCGACAGATTTAGGTTGTAATGGATCGTTTAAATCGGGTAAACTTACAGCAGATCTATTTTGTAAAGCATCAATTACGGCTTGTGCTGTCGGATAACGTTCGATCGGTTTGGGTTGAATTAATTTATCGATTACTATTGCTAATTGTGGTTCGATCGGTTGAGATAATCCAGCTTGCCAGTTCCATTGACCGAGATTGTCATCGAATAATACAAACGGGGAAACTCCAGTCAATAAATTAAGGCAAGTAACACCCAAACTATAGAGATCGCTAGAGGGGAAAGCTCGACCCCAACCTTGTTCTGGTGCCATAAATTCTGGAGTGCCGATCGTCGTTCCTTGCATTTGCGCTCGCTCTGGGGTCGTAACTTTTGCTGCTCCAAAGTCTACCAAATACAACTGACGATTATCTGTACGCCGAATAATATTTTCGGGTTTGATATCTCGATGAATGAATCCTAACTGATGAATATAGAATAGAATCGGTAAAATTGCCAGTAATAATTCTCGGATTTGGGTACTGGAGAAATTCCCCTGTTCTGCTAATTCAGCTTTAAGATTTTGACCGTCGATAAATTCTTGGACTAGATATTGACGACCATCTGGCGTGATAAAATATGCCAGTAATTTGGGAATATTGGGGTAATTTAATTGTTCGAGCGCGCTAGCTTCTTGAGTAAATAATTCAGCCGCTTTGTGTGCTGCGGCGGTGTCATGTACCTGCGGAAAAAATTGCTTGATGACGCAAAAAGGTTTCGATGGTTTGTCTTCGTCGATCGCTTGAAATGTGCGTCCGAAACCACCTTGCCCGATCGGTTTAATTGCTAAATATCGATCGCGCAACCGCAATCTACCACCGCAACTTCGACAAAAGTTACTCTGCGGTGGATTTTCTGGGTGCAAGCAACTAGGGCTGAGACAGTAACTCATCAAATTAAGTTAGCTTATTTACCACCATTTTTTGCCAACAGACTTGGAGTGGATAGTACAGCACAGGCATCCATAAGCCGCTCAGAACTGCGGAAATTAGCATCATGGGACTTTGATTATCCCAGAGATAATTCAGGCTGGCTAGGCTGGCTGCTGGCGATCGCTCGATCGCCATTTCGAGGAAATATTGAACTCCAGTAATTAACTCGCTGGCGATCGTCAGTAAAAAAGCAGCGACGCTGGCTGATATAATTGTATCATCCAGATAGCGGTGTTTGTGTAGCCAAAAAGTTAATACGCCTACCGCAGTCAGGCTCAGAACATGGGTGGGCATTATGCCCAAATTGGCGGTCATGGTAGCAGTCATGCCATCTTGAATCAGTCCTAAGACAACACCTGCCGTGGTTGCGTGCCAGAGCGATCGATTTAAGCTCCAGGCAATCGTCCACATTACCAGCCAACTGGGGCCGACCCCCAAAATTTCCATGCCGGGAAAGCGGGTTGGTAATAGCAACAAACACAAGCTTGCCGAACCGACGACGGTGAGTAGATAAAGTCCATTGCGAACTAACGGGTGTAAATTATTCATATCGATCGCGATCGAGTTAGCTAACGCTAATTCTAGATAAGGATTTCACGTAAAGATTACTAGCTTCGTTTGGGCACCTGGGGATGAATCCCCAGGCTAACAGCTCAAGTCCACTGAAGTGGACTAAAGAATCTGACAGTCCACTTCAGTGGACTTGAGCTGTTAGCACCGCACTTCAGTCGCGGGCGGGTGAAGTGCGATGCTCACATTCTTAACCCGCACTCACGTTAGCTACTAACGAGGTTTAACGGGCGGTTTGGCAGTTGCAGCGGGTGGCTTGACATTAGCTGCGGGTTTTTTAGCTGGTGGCGCAGGGGTGGTAGTAGGTGCGACATCTGGTACTGGTTTAACGGCTTCGGCGGTAACTGCGCGCGGATCGTGAGCGTGAACTGTCACCCATTCTAAGGCACTCAGTGGTGCGGTAAATTCGACGATCGCTTCTGGTGCGGGAGATTTGTTTAAATTAGTCTCAATTACCCTGCCTACAGCCAATCCGGTGGGAAATAACTGACTCACCGCCGAAGTCGAAACGACATCACCTTTTTTCACCAGCGGACGTTTATCAAAAAATTGGAGTACCGCTTGGTTGGTGCGAGTACCTTGAAGAATGCCCATATTCCGCGTGCGACTAACCAGTACGCCCATCCGATTGCTAGGATCGCTGACTAATAATACCCGACTGGTATTGGGTGAGACACTGACGATTCTGCCGACCACGCCGCCAGTCCCGACAACGATATGATCGATCGCAATGCCATCGGCACTCCCGCGACCGATAACGACCTGCTGCCACCAATTATC
>NZ_JANPLS010000412.1:0-3594 GCF_031422475.1 Chamaesiphon sp. VAR_48_metabat_403 | reverse complement strand
AACGAGAAAATTTGCTTGGTTTCGCCAAATTCTACCATCCGCCCGATCCGACTTTCATCGGTACTAAAAAATGCGGTATAGTCAGAAATTCTGGCGGCTTGTTGCATATTGTGAGTGACGATCGCGATCGTCAGATCGTTGCGTAAACTATGCATTAAATCTTCGATTTTCATGGTCGCGATCGGATCTAATGCCGAACAAGGTTCGTCCATTAACAATACTTTGGGTTTGACAGCTAAAGCGCGCGCTATACACAGTCTTTGCTGTTGTCCTCCCGATAATCCTAATGCTGATTTGTGCAGTTTATCTTTAACTTCATTCCAGAGTGCGGCACCTTGCAAGGCAGTTTCGACAATATTATCTAGTTCCGATCGCGATACTTTTTCTTCACCAATCTCGACCCCATAAGTAACATTTTTATAAATACTCATTGGGAAAGGATTTGGCTTTTGAAATACCATTCCCACCTGTCTTCTCAGGTGATTGAGATTGACTTGGGGATGATAAATATTTTGCCCATATAGCTGAACTTCACCTTCTGTTTTCACAGATCCTTCTAGTTCGCTGATGCGATTCAGGGCTTTAATAAATGTAGATTTACCACAACCAGAAGGCCCAATAATTGCCGTGACATGATTTTCAAAAATACTCATGTTAACGCTTTCTAATGCTCTACTAGTACCATAGAAAAAGCTGAGATTATTAACTTGAATAGCGGTTTCTACTTCTCTAGACGGATGTTTAATTTCGCGCATATATTTAATAATATTATTTAAAAAATTCTCGATAGTTAGACTATCTTATTTAAAACATTGTGTGAGAATACTAAAATCACTTCTTACTCCTCATTCTCTACCTACTTTTCCCAAGTATCAACCGAGCGGGTAGATTGATAACTAAAACTATTCCCAATAAAAATAAAGATGCCGTCCACACTAACTGATTTTTAACCGGGTCGGGGTCGTTATACAAATTAAAAATTAGGATGGGTAAAGAAGCTGTCGGACTGAGCAAATTATCTGCCCAATCTTGGGCGAATAGTGCGGTAAATAGTAGAGGAGCTGTCTCGCCAATGCCACGAGCGACCGCAAGTAATACTCCAGTAGTCAGAGCGGGTAGAGCAGTTGGTAAAACGATCCGAGTAATAGTTTGAAATTTACTCCCACCCAATCCAGATGAAGCTAGTCGAAGGTTGATCGGAACTAGTTTTAACACTTCTTCGGTTGTGAGGGCAATAATTGGTAACATTAAAATTGCTAAAGCAATACCACCAGCAATAGCACTATAACTAAAATCAAATAATTTTTTGCTAACTAACACAACCGCACTATAAGCAAAAATTCCGACCACAATCGACGGTACTCCAGTCAAGACTGTCGTCAAAAATTTGATGGTGCGGTTTACAATACTGTCAGGTTCATATTCTGCGAGATAAATCCCAGTAGCAATGCCGATCGGAATACTTAATAAGGAAGCGATTCCGACCATGATTAAGGTACCAACTACTGCATTGGCAAACCCATCATCGATAATTGGCTTGGTGAACATTACTGCTGTCAACCCAGGATATCCCTTCGAGATAATATTCCACAAAACTGAAACCAGCGGCAACATCCCAACGATCGTCAGCGTAAAAGCCAAGATCGTCATTCCTCGATCGAGTAAATTCCTAAGTGGTGAAATGGGTGCGATTAATTTATTAGCTGTTTGTTTCATGTTACTTTGCGCCACGTTCGACTAATTTAACTAATGCGATCGCACCAACATTTACCACTAGCGTAATTACAAATAATATCAGTACTAGATAAGTAAGTGCGCCAATATGGACATCCTCTTGAGCCTCAGCAAACGTATTTGCTAAAATTGCCGGGATTGAGTAAGCAGGTGAAAATACAGAGGGACTAATGTTTTCGGAATTACCGATTACCATTGTCACTGCCATTGTTTCACCGAGTGCGCGTCCTAATGCCAACATTACCCCGCCGACGATTCCCGAAAAAGCTTTGGGTAACACTACCCGGAAGATTGTTTCCCACCGAGTAGCTCCCAAAGCCATCGATCCGGTACGGAGATAACCGGGTACCACTAATAAAACCTCACGACTTACCGCTGCTAGAGTTGGTAAAATCATGATGCCCAATAACATTCCCGCTGTTAACAGTCCAGATCCTGACGGTTCGGTGCTAAAGAGGGGAATAGTAGTGCCAAATTTGGTGTAAAGAAACTGTTGGACTGGCAGGATTAATGGGATGAATGTGTAAAATCCCCACAAGCCAAAAATAACACTAGGGATGGCTGCAAGTAATTCGATCGTAAAAGCAATAGTCGATCGCAACCATCGGGGTAACAAGTTCTCACTCGTGACAATTGCTACAGCCAAACCAATCGGAATGGCGAAGAGCAGTGATATTAAACCACTGCCAATCGTACCGTAAATCATCGGTAAGGCACCAAATTTAAGCTCTGGTACATTCCATTCCTGACTCACTAAAAACCCAAGCCCAAACTGCTTTATCGCAGGTAAGGCTTGTCCAGTGATAATCCAGCCCATCATCAGCAGGATGGCTACCGATATTCCACTAGCTGCATACATCAAATAGCGAAACAATCGATCGGCTAAATCGGCTTTGGCAGGAGGATTGTGCCTACCCAAGCGATCTGTAGTTAGTGTAGGCACGGATATATGGTGAGGAGAGGACATGATTCGATTTAAATTATTTCAAGCTTTCAACAGCTTCGATCGCTCGTTGAGCGACACCACTAGGAATGCTAGTGTAGTTAAGATCGTCGTTATACTGTTGACCGCTGGTGAGCATCCACTTGACCATAGTCTTAATTGCTTTAGCCTTGGCAGGATCTTTTTGAACCTTAGGAATTAACAACCAAGTCAAACCAGAAATTGGATAACCCTGATTAGAATTAGCATCAAAAGCCCGGAAGTTTTCTGGGAACTGGACATCAGATAGAGCTAAATTTGTGGCTTTTAGGGATGGAGCTACATACTGTCCACTACCATTCTGCACTAAAGCAGATGTAAGTCCATTTTTGAGGGCAACTTCATACTCAACATAACCGATGCCACCTGGAGTTTGCTTAACTGAAGCAGCGACACCGGGGTTACCCTTACCTTTCAAGAAGCCAGATGGCCATTTTGGCTCTTTGCTAACACCAATTGCCGATTTAAATTCTGGACTAATTGCACTGAGATGATTGGTAAAAATAAATGAAGTACCACTACCATCAGCCCTAACAGCAGGTTTAATCGCTATGTCTGGTAACTTCAGACCTTTATTGTCTTGAGCAATTTGCGGATCGCTCCACTTAGTTATTTTACCCATGAAAATCCCGCTCAGAACTGCTCTAGAGAGTTTGAGATTTTTAACTCCAGGTAAGTTGTAAGGTACGGTTACCGCACCACCAGCCGTAGGAATCAATAACACGCCACCTTTGACCTTCGCCATTTCTTCATCACTCATGGCTGCATCGCTAGCACCAAAATCCACTGTGCCGTCGATCGTTTTTTTAACTCCAGCACCACTACCAAGGCTTTGATAGTTAATCTTTAACTCTGGGTGAGCTTTGCGAATTTCCCGT
>NZ_JANPLS010000411.1:0-6154 GCF_031422475.1 Chamaesiphon sp. VAR_48_metabat_403 | reverse complement strand
CTTATTGTGAAATTTGGAATAATCGTCTTCCCTGGTTCTAATTGCGATCGCGATGTGGTGTATGTCACCCGTGACTTACTCGGACAACCTACTCAGACTATTTGGCATGAAGAAACCGATCTACACGATGTAGATGTCGTTGTAATTCCGGGTGGATTTAGCTATGGCGACTATCTGCGTTGTGGTGCGATCGCCAAATTTTCGCCAATTATGAAGCAAGTTGTCGCCCATGCCGAGCGCGGTAAATATGTCTTAGGGATCTGTAATGGTTTCCAGGTACTCACAGAGGCAGGGTTGCTCCCTGGCGCGCTAGTTCGCAATCGCGATCTGCATTTTATTTGCGATCGGGTGCCCTTAACTGTCGAGCGGACTGATTCGATTTGGACTCAAGGTTATGCTAACACGACCTCGATTACGCTCCCGATCGCGCATGGCGAAGGCTGCTACCACGCCGATCCCGAAACCCTCGATCGACTCGAAGCCAACGGTCAAGTTTTATTTCGCTATGCTGGTGCTAACCCTAACGGATCGTTAAATAATATTGCCGGAATCTGCAATCAAGCCGGAAACGTGCTAGGTATGATGCCGCACCCCGAACGCGCCGCCGATCCCCTCCTCGGCAATAGCGACGGCATTCATCTATTCGAGAGCCAAATTCGCTTAAATTAGGGAATTAGTGGATAGGGGATAGAAAAGTCATCATAATTTCTTTCGTCCCCCAGTCTCCCAGTCCCTTCGTCTCCCCGCTCCCCATCAGTCATTCCTAATTTGCGCTGCTAGCTGTAACAATTCCGACCAACGTAGTTGAAACTTTTTCTCAGTCAATTTAAGATCCTTCATAATGGACTCTTTAGTCCGATCGGATTGTTTGAGTTCGATTAGTACTTGCTGCTCGACTGATAATTGAGCGGTAAATACTTGCCACTGGCGATCTGTTAATCCCAACTTGCGATCGATCTCCGCGCCCAGCCATTGGTGTACCAATTCCCAATTCGATACATGGGAGAATTTTTCGATATGGTACTTAAATTTTTGTTGGAGATAGTCGCGTTCTCTGGTGGTAAGCCCTAATATTTTTTCGATTTCTGGAGCGGAAAGATCTTCCATTTTTAGCAACAAATAATCGACACAGGCGGGTTGATTTTGCGCTTGCAAATAGGCGATTAATTCTTCAATGACTCGATCTCGCAAGACGCTATCGCTCGAATCGACATTATCCGATACCATCTTGGCACGGATTTGTTGCATCATTTTCGAGCCAGCATCGCCATCTTCTTCGCGTGCGGTTTCAAAGGCTTGCTCGATATCTACAGATGTTTCTGTCGGTTGGCGTTTGGCAAAAGTTTGTGCGCGCAATACGATTAGTTGCTGGCTATTTCCAAACCGCAGGTGAATCCGGCGTTTGGCATAGCATTCGCTAAATACCATATACTCCGACAATTGGAGCAAGCTGCGGGGTGTATAAGTAATATCTAGCTCGTTCTCGCGCCGAAAAGCTTTGAGCGACTCTGTATAAAATTCTTGCAAGAAATCTTCAATCAGCGAGTAGCGGGCTTGAAATCCTAATTGCGATTGAGGAATGGTAATATAGCGATAGACGATCGAACTCAAGTGACTGTGCAGTTCGACTCGACCTTGGCGCGAACCTAACTGGTAATAATAAAGACATTTAGAAACTCGGTGACGTGCCAATCCGACTCGCCAAGATTCACTAATACCCGAATTTTGAATCCGCTCGCTTTTAGCACAAATCCGATCGACTTCTACCGCAATGCGACTGGCGACATCTCTAATTCTCGCCTCAGGTGCCTTAACATGATTTTGCATGGCTTCTACCAGGAGATCGGGTAGCGGCTGCTTGCTAGATAATAAGACAACATTCGATTGTTGTCGGGTGCTTGTAGCTGGCAGACAGTGAGGATGCGCGTTCATGAGCTGGTTTTCCCTGAGAATGTGAGCTGAGATTTGCTTACATATCGAATGTACGCGGTAAAACGCAAAAATACGTATGATGTGTGTCACTTTTTTTACATTGCTTCGATCGCCACACGATCGGGGATCGCTCGATGACTACTGCCTACAACTCTTTTCCTGACAGGATTGTAGATTTATTGCATCTAATATATTTCTATTTGTCAAGCTATTTGTATAGATTTATTGCAGAAAAATGTATATTTGTAATGGACGGTAGATCGATTGGCACATGCGGTTGCCGACGATCGCCGCTCCACAGATCCCATTCAAATTAAAATTAAAATTCTAAGTAAATACCGATATCAAGTTTTTCCCAAATCGGTGGATGATGGGAATGAGCAGTTGGCGATCGAACCTGAAGTACAACCGATCTTTATCATCTACAACCCTTGCTAAATATAGATTTCATGCATATTCGAGTCTGCATTTTGGGTGGTAACTACAATTAAGTCGAGATCGAACGTAACTAGTAATTTTGACAAAATTGGCGATCTAAATTTAAGCAGCGTTGATGAAAGCTCTCTGATGGGGAACATTAAGATCGTCATCGTGTAATATTTAGTGTCAAATAGCTCCCCACAATAGCTTTACTGTTTGCTAACCCCAACTTAATATCGTCAGGTTAAAACTAAATTTATCGATCTTCTCAATATCCGCGCACTGTTAAATTAAGAAGAGATGTCCAATTATATTGACAATGAAAATAATTCAGGCACCGATTTGCCATCAATCCAGATTCTGTTAGCAGAGTCAGATGTAGCAGAGATCGATCGATTGCGATCGAGTATCGATTTGGAATTCCATAGTGGCATTAAAATTGTCAAAAGCTATCACGATCTATTACAACATATTGCGCTCGAACGACCTCAAGTAGTTATTCTCGGCAAAATCGATAAATCTAATTATCTCGATATTTGTAAAGAATGCTACAAGATCATGCCAAATCTACCGATCGTGCTGCTATCGACACAAGTAACAATTAGTGATTCGTTTCGCCAATTGGTAAAAACTTGTGGCTTGACAGATGTAATTACTAAAGATTCTAAAAAGTTAAATATACTATTACGAAAATTAGCTGTAAGTATCCACCAACCGACAGCCAGCGTACCAAAATCATTTCAGGCAAATCGATTGATACCCCAGCCGCCAGTCAGTATACCCGCATTAGAATCTACGATCGCAGGTAAAAATATGCTCGATGGGTTGAGAGAAATTGTCACAATTAGTAATAACTACTTTGGCCCTTTAGCTCAAGGTAATTACTGGCGGAAAGCTCACGCTCGGATTGTTGATGAATGTCCATTTATTCAGCATTGGTCGGCAGATCATTTTAGCAAGCTCGATTGCGACGAAAGTATCTTAGAGCAAACATTGACAGATAAAGATCTCCAAAGTTTGCGAGCTTGGGTACAATTTTTCGTGGAAGAATGCGAGCGGATTATTGTTGATTTTCGCGTAATTTTAAATGATGCCGCACTCTCGCCACTAGCTAAAGATCTTTTACCCACATCCTAATTACTACCCACCCCCGATCCCATGAGCACAGTTACCCTTAGTATTGACAATAAGCAAGTTGACGCCGAACTAAATTCAACTTTGCTGTCCGTGTTCAAAGAACATGATATCCTCGTGAATCAAATCTGTGGAGGACAGGGAATGTGTGCCTCTTGTCACTTTTTCGTAGTCGGTGGGGGCGAAGCATTGACCCCACCAACGAAGCAGGAACAGCTAACATTACAGTTTACGACGATCGAGCGTCCGGGGGCGAGATTAGCCTGTCAAACCCGTATTATCGGCGATGGAGTGGTTCTGGAGTTACCGCTAGGAACTTTTATTGAGTCCGAGCAAGATTTAGAACGAGAAATTGGTAAAAAAGCCACCCAAACACTGATTCACCCGATGACAGGTGAAGTACTAGTAGAAGCAGGCAAACTGATTATGCGTTCGGCTTTAGAAAAAATGAAACAGGCTAGCAGCAAATTTGCTGCTAGTTTGTCTGGAAAATAGCATTAATAGTAATAACGATCGTCAATTTGGGATAAATAGATATAGCAAGATATATTCGATCTCTAGCCATCTATTGTCTATACATTTAATAGTTTACTTATGGCGATCGATAATAGCCAACAGAGTTACCCTATGACATCAACAACTCAGACCCCAATTTTCCAGAGTGCGACGAATCCGATTCGTTCTACTCGCGATGTAGCTCATTATAGTCGCTCCCAATTCTTCCGCTTCGATATGGAACCGGGGCAGATTATCGACTATCATCACCAGCGCAATTTACTAGTCGGTGAAGACTTTATTGTCTCGTTATTAAAGGGACTAGAACATGAAGTTGGCGAATCTGCTGGATGGTTGTGTTATCAAATCGGTTTTGAGTGGGGAAAACAAGACGCAGTACTATTTGCTGATTGGTTTAAAGAATTCTACAAATTGACACTAGCAACGTCCAATTTGGCATTTGCGATGGAAACCTGGTGGTGGCCTTATACCGTACAGGGATGGGGTACTTGGTCGCCTAATCTGAGCGGTAAAGATAGTGGTTTCTTTTATGTCGATTTATTCGATTCGGCAGTAGCAAAATCGTTAGGATATATGGGCAAACCAGTTTGTCATTTATATTCAGGTTTGCTAGCTGGCTTTTTTAGTGCGGCATTCGAGCAAAATCTATGCAGTACAGAAATCCAGTGTTATGCAATGGGTAATGATTTTTGTCGCTTCCTCGTCGGTTCCGAACAACGCATTCAAGCTGCGGAATTTTGGATTACTTCTGGAGCTAAAGCAAATGAAATTGCCGAACGTTTTAAAGCTGGTGAAATCGCTCCCGAACCCGAATTATTTGTTAAAGCAGGTGCAGTATGAGATCTCGCAAACATAGTAAATTAAAAAGACATCCATTAGTCCGATTTGTCAGAGGCATTTTTAGACTATTTAGGGTTATTTTCAATCAAAAAAGACCTCTGCCTAGAGCTAGTGAATATCGCCAGAATTTTACAGAAGATTCGCTCGAACTCGAACCCAAGCTCGAACCCGTACGTGAGAATCCAGAATTAATCGCTCGCCATCGAGCTAACTCAATTACTGTCGGCGATCTATTTTCGCAAGTAAAATGGCAATCGCCATCAGCAACGATGCCAGCAGAATCGGCAGATCCCGTCACGGTACTTCAGGCTTACGATGTTTCTAGAAACTAGAGCTAAAAGTCAGATCGGATCGTCAAACTAAATATTCTTACCGATTATATTTTATTCATTAGGAGTCAAGCAATGATTACGCTATTAGAAACATTAGTTGAAGGTGCAGATGGAGCTTATGCCAGCAAGCAAGATCTCCGCAATTTAGAACATGTGATGTCTTCTTGGTCGGAGCGCAAAGAAGCTTATTTGGCGATCGAAGCTAACGAAAAATCGATTATCGATCGAGCAATCACCGCGATCCAAAATGATAAGATTTTTTCCGACACCAATCGCATCGATCCAGCAATGCTCGAACGTTGCTGCCGCGATATGACTTTAACACTCAGATGTTATGCATTAGGAATGCTGCTACAAGATGAGGAAATGTTAAAAGATCGGTTTATCTATTGGCAGAAAAACATCTTACAAGCAATGGGATTGAGTAATTATCAAGGTGCTAGATTCGTGTACGAGTCGATTTGTGCAGAGCTGCCTAACGAACAGTCGAAATTATTTAAACCTTACTTTAAAGTTGGGCAAGAAATGATTGCAGCGGAAACATCCGACTTGAATTAGCTAGTAAATAAATTTATCATCTACCGATCGATAGCCCACATTATTCTTAATTATGAATGAATCTGCAATTCCGATTCCAACCAATTGTTTTAGCCCCAAAGGCTATATTAAATCGCATCCTGCAACGGGATTACTAGCAACGCGATATGGCGATCGCTTAATTGCAGTACCAGAAGTATTATTACGCAGTATTTCTAAAACATTACGCGTAGAAACTGGCGAAGCTTCCTATTTAGCTCTATATACGTTTGGCGATAATTGGGGTAAGAATTTTGGCGAGCGGATGATTCAAGACACGATTAAATAGTAGCGTCAGCCGATTTGAGAAACGATCGCTAATGACTTTTTTGTCAATGTCCAATCGGCTTGGGCGGTACATGGTTTGGGTAAACCCTCGATCGATTTTAGCCGAGCCGAACGCG
>NZ_JANPLS010000410.1:0-4750 GCF_031422475.1 Chamaesiphon sp. VAR_48_metabat_403 | reverse complement strand
CCACGCGATCGATCGATTGTTCGCAATTCCAGTTACTAGGGCATTTTTGCCGCTTAAATTTAGCACGATAATTCTATTCTCTACTGATAACTCGCACGGCTTATGATATCAGTTCGCTGCGAACACTTGCCAGTTATCGATGTTTCGATCGATCCTAATGGCGGATCGAGAGGGCTTCGTATTCTGTGATACAAAAAACTATTGGCAAGTCAGATTAAGTGATGTGTAATACCGTTCGATCGGGGTTGGCGGTTCGATAATTCGATAAGCTCCAGTGCCTAGCTGCATTCGTCGATCGATTAGGAATGGAGAGCGAGCAAATTTACACTCCGATCTAGTCTGAAATTATAAGTCCAAATATTCCAAGAGAGTGCAAATTTAAGATGGTCATGATGCAAGATAAACCCCTAGCTACCGTCTTTCAGCAAATGGCTGGAGGCGAGTTTCCACCTGTAATCGAGACATTCGATCGCAATAAGACAATTTTTTTCCCTGGCGATCCGGCAGAACGTGTCTATTTTCTCACTAAAGGTGCCGTAAAGTTGTCGCGCGTCTACGAAGCTGGCGAAGAGATTACAGTGGCTTTGCTGCGCGAAAATAGCGTATTTGGGGTGCTATCTTTGATTACGGGGAATAAGTCTGACAGGTTTTATCATGCGGTGGCGTTTACCCCAGTCGAGTTATTATCTGTCTCGATCGATCAATTTGAAAAGTCGCTTAAAGATAATCCCGAACTCTCGTTAATCGTGCTCAGAGGTTTGTCGTCACGAATTCTCCAAACCGAAATGATGATCGAAACCTTGGCACATAGAGACATGGGATCTCGTTTAGCTAGTTTTTTGCTGATCTTGTGTAGGGATTTTGGCGTACCTAATGGCAATGGCATTACGATCGATCTTAAATTATCCCATCAAGCGATCGCCGAAGCCATCGGCTCTACCCGCGTGACTGTCACGCGTTTGCTCGGAGACTTACGCGATGGCGACAATCAAACAATCTCGATTCAAAAGAAAAAAATTACCGTTCATAATCCGGTGGCTTTGAGTCAGCAGTTTAATTAGGGGATAGGGGATAGGGAATAGGGGATAGGGAATTACTTAAAGACGCTTGCGTCTAGAGAAAGACAGGGGGAAAAGGGGGAATTGCACGGACGCTTGCGTCCTAAAATCTTAATATGTGCAAAGTTTAATATCAAAAATAATCACCCTATCCCCTATCCCCTATTCCCTAATCTATTTCCACCAGCCTAAACCCCATCTGACACTCATAAGTATCGGATTGTGGCTCGCTGCAACAGTTGAGACTGCGGATAAGACGACCGCAACCGAGTTTACCTTGTTGCCAGCGCGGTCGCCCATCGCGATCGGCCATCAGACAGGCTTGACAGACTTGTTGCGGTGCAATAATTTGGTTATCAATAATCACTACTAACATACACCACCCCCATTTTTGGGTCAGGTAGAGACGAACTATTACCAGGTATATCTACAACATGAAGATAGTCCACACCTTAATTTTACCAATACTACTAGAATTGTCACGATTTAACTTGGCAATATGCTAGTTTAGCTCCCCATGCTCGATCGAAACTGTAACAGATAGTGCTAGAGTCTCCCGCTACCTCCCACACTTCCCCCTTCTCCTACCCCTCCCCATCCTCCCCTTGGGAGAATCGATCTCGATTAGCTATAATCGATAGTCTGGGAGACCACATCGATTTCGCAATCTCCAACCTATTTCCAATAGACTAGACATGGCAAAAACTAACTTAGAATTTTTAGTAGAGACAGATCCCGCGATCGCGAGTTTAATCGGTTCCGAGCTAGGTCGCCAACGCAGCCATCTCGAATTGATTGCCAGTGAGAACTTCACTTCGGCTGCGGTAATGGCAGCACAGGGTTCGGTACTTACGAATAAATATGCCGAAGGTCTACCCAGCAAGCGTTATTATGGTGGCTGCGAATTTGTAGATGAGATCGAGCAAATTGCGATCGATCGAGTCAAGCAGTTATTTGGTGCAGCGGCGGCAAATGTCCAACCTCATTCTGGCGCGCAGGCTAATTTTGCCGTCTTTCTGACGCTCCTCAACCCTGGGGATAAAATTATGGGGATGGATTTATCCCACGGCGGACACCTTACCCACGGCTCACCAGTCAATTTTTCAGGTAAATGGTTCGATGTCAACCATTATGGTGTCAGCCAAGAAACCGAGCAATTAGACTACGACCAAATTCGCGATTTGGCAAAAAAACATCGTCCCAAATTATTAATCTGCGGTTATTCTGCCTATCCCCGGATTATCGATTTTGCCAAATTCCGCGAGATTGCCGATGAAGTCGGTGCGTTCTTGATGGCAGATATCGCGCACATTGCTGGATTGGTCGCTACCGGACACCATCCCAACCCGATTCCTTACTGCGATGTCGTAACTACGACCACTCACAAAACGCTCAGAGGCCCCCGTGGTGGCTTGATTATGACTCGCGATGCCGATTTGGGCAAGAAGCTCGACAAGTCGGTGTTCCCTGGCAGTCAAGGTGGCCCCTTAGAACACGTAATTGCTGGTAAAGCAGTTGCCTTCGGCGAAGCTCTCCAGCCCGCCTTTAAGACCTATTGCGGCAATGTAATTACCAATGCCCAAGCACTGGCTGGTCAACTCCAACAACGGGGCTTTAAAATCGTTTCTGATGGGACTGACAACCACCTGATGTTAGTCGATCTGCGATCGATCGGCATGACTGGCAAACAGGCAGATTTACTGGTTAGCGATGTAAATATCACTGCCAACAAAAATACAGTACCTTTCGATCCGGAATCTCCATTCGTGACTAGTGGTTTGCGACTCGGTTCGCCTGCAATGACTACTCGCGGCATGGGTACGACGGAATTTGTAGAAATTGGTAACATTATCGCCGATCGATTACTCAATCCTGAAGATGATAAAGTAGCTAGCGAATGTATGCGTCGGATTGCTACTCTATGTGAAGGGTTCCCACTCTATCCCCATCTAAGTATCCCCGTTCCGACGTTGGTATAAGTTCTAGTCTGGAGTGCGCGAAACTCGATCGCCAAAGCACTCCTTCGCTACCACCTCATACAACAATGTGTATGAGGTAAGGCAACATTTTAATGCAGCCTTTTTCTGCCTAAAGCCTAAAGCCTAAAACCTACCCCGCATAACCACCTTTGCGAATCAGATCGTCAGGACGCAGATTAGAGACAAAGCTGCGGAAAGCTTGGCGTTCTTGCTCGTCAGCATCGCGATCTACAGGAATCGAAGCATCGGCGATGACTTCTTCAATTACCCAGATTGGTGCTTTAGTCCGAATGGCGATCGCAATTGCATCGCTAGGACGAGCATCGATTTCCCGAATTTGACCGTTATTATTAATGACGATCGACGCGTAGAAAGTATTATCTTGCAGTGAATTAATCGCGATCCGCTCGACTTTGAGATCGCAACTCTCAAAAATATTCACGATCAAGTCATGCGTAAATGGTCTGGGAGGTGTCTGTTTTTCTAGTGCATTAACGATCGCCTTTGCCTGCTCCTGAGAGATGTAAATCGGTAAAGCGCGACGATCTGACGCATCTTTGAGTAAGACAATCGGACTCCGCGATACCGCGTCCAATGCAATCCCCGCTACTTTCATTTCAATCATGGTGGTGGTTTCCTGTAAATTATTTACCGATTTAGGTGGTGGCGAACGTTAAAGTTTAAAATAAGAACCGACGTAGTTTGTTCAGAGCAAGCTCGAACTTGGGCGGTTCCGTACCTATATGTATCAAGGATGACCTATGAAATGCTCGATCGCGAATAGTACTTTGACTGAAAAAAGATGTTTACAGGACTAGTTCAATCGCTGGGAAATTTACGCCTTTTGACTGAAGACAGGCTAGAAATCTTGTGTAACTTCTCAGATGCGAAGCTCATCTTAACCGATTTGACTATTGGGGATAGTGTAGCTGTAGATGGGGCATGTTTGACAGTAGAAGAAATTTTACCTCAGGGGTTTATTGTAACTGTTTCTCCTGAGACTATAGATCGTACAACGATCGGGCAAAGAGATCGTACATCTTCACCTGCAAATTTAGAAACATCTTTGCGCGTTGGTGGCAAAATTGGCGGTCATTTTGTGACGGGACATATCGACGGGATTGGTAAGCTGGTGTCGAGTAAACCTACTGCTACCTCTTGGGAAATGCGCTTCGCCGCACCAGAATCGCTCGGCGAACAATGGGAAAATTACATCAGTCGTTATTTAGTTTCTAAGGGGAGTATTGCGATTAATGGCGTAAGCCTAACGATCGCCGATTGCGCTCCAGATGGTGATTGGTTTACAGTTGCCGTAATTCCCCATACATATTCCAACACCAATCTCGCCCAGCTTCAGCCGAATGAGTGGGTAAATTTGGAAGCCGATATTTTAGGTAAATATGTCGAAAAGTTGATGGGTGCGACTCAAAACGATCGCAGCCATCAGCGCGAAATCATTACACCAGATTTTTTGGCAGCAAATGGATACCGTTAATATTCCCACCCGATCGAGCTAGGGTGTGTAAATATCTCTAGAAACAAGCGAAATTAGTGGGAATCCCCCAAACCCCTTGGAAAGGGGGCTTTAGCGGCGTTTGTTGGGGGCGGGTGCCCCACCAAAACCCCAAAATCCCCCCATACAAAGGGGGTGGGGGGTTACCCCAAAATTGGGGTGTTTATATTGGTATTTAAAAAACCCAAAAAGAAAGGGGG
>NZ_JANPLS010000409.1:0-14185 GCF_031422475.1 Chamaesiphon sp. VAR_48_metabat_403 | reverse complement strand
CCTTGCTTGGCGAACCAGAAACCGAGAATCAAGGTAAATAGTTTGTTGAATCGTGCGTGTTTGATACCTTCGTTACCCATATCCTCAATCCACATTACTCGGCAATTAAAAAAAGCGCGCTCTAAGTCACTATTGGGATTTTCAACTCGGTGAAGATAATCTTCCCAAGTAGCCTGCCGATCGATGATAATAGGCTGTGTGGTGGCGATAATAGCGGTCATGGGAGATTACCTCTCAATCTAAGCTGTTGATAGTTATATTTTATCGCAGATATTGGGCAGTTATAGGAATGCTAGTTCGCCTTGCTGTTGCAGTCGCCAAGTTTGGGGATTACTATTAGGATCGATCGATACTATTGCTGGTTTGATTAATTGAATCTTTTTATAATCAGGGGTATAGTTATGCCCTTCAAAAATCGTACTAGTAGAAGTATAACTATGTTGGTTGATATATTTATCTTCTACTGGTACCAAATAAGTACAGCCACCAAAAATAAATATCCAATAATTTCCTCGATTGGTTTCTTCTAGTACGACTATTTTCTCTTCATTTCCTCGATTAGAGTTGATTGAATCTTTAGTGATATTCGCAATCTTAACTTGGTATTTGGCAGCAAACTCTCTAGGTTTATGGTAATAATCTGAAATTATTTCTTGTTGGGCTAGAGTTAATTCAGTTTCGATTGTGTTTGACTCTTCTTTTACGATCGAATTTTGTCGATTAACAATGGTAGATTCTAATGGTTCTGCTGTTTCTAAAGAATTGCTATCTTCTGAATTTTTGGTCGAAGTTGGCATGTCGATAGGGAAATCTTCATCTCGATCGAGAATTTTATCTTTGACTGTCAGAATAGATTTTATTTCCTCAATATTTGTCAGAATTTGAGGGATGACTGTTTTAATATAATCGATCTCGTCTCGCTGTCGATTCAGTCGATCTTCTAGCCTTTTATGTTTATATTCATCTCGACACAAATTTTCTAATTCACTAGCATAATCTACGGTTAATTTATAATAATGTTTGCTCCATTTTAGTAATCGATCTTGCATTCTTGGATTTAATGAATCATCGATTCCAATCACCCATCTACATCGATCGCATCTATCGATAGTAGGATCTTGGATTGGAGTATCGCAAATAGGACAGACAGAGTGTTTTTGCAGCATACAAAAGTGGAAAAATTTAGCGTTTATTAGAGTAGAGATAATGCTCTACTCTGATTAATACTGATAAACTAGTGTTGTTTTATCTATTTACCAGCCCATTCTTTCGCAAGTACTCGTAATAAAGCCTTCAATCCGATAATAAATGGTGGCTCGATGCGGAGATCGTCAGATTTACCTTTGATATCAAGAAGCATCTTTCGCATCTCTTTATGGGTTTCGCTCCATAATTTGACACTATACTGTGGATCTAGTCCAGTCTTCCGCTGATAGGTATTGAAAGGTTTGATTTCTTCGATATCTAAATCTTTTAATCCGCGATTGAAATCTTCTACAAATTGTTTGAGTCGATCGAGCTGAGGTATCGTAAATTCACTGATATTCTCATCATCATCTAATTCTAGTCGAGATGTCCAGGCAATTTCACGGCTATTAATCTGACAAGTTTCACCTGCAATGATGGGATCTTTATCTTTTCTGTCTAATCCAGTTAATTTGGTTTTATCTACTACTAATCCACAGACTACCTCATCTTTAGGGCGTTGGCTGAGTTGAGTCGGATTGTCTACTTCTTCTAATCCAGATGGAGCCGCTAACATCCGATTAAAAAGCTCATTGAGATCGGTATGTCTGTTAAACTCACCACCTGTTGCAATCCAATGCAGTAGCCGCGAACCGTTTCCACCGATATAAATAGCCGGAATTTCTGATTCGGTATATTTTTCTTCTCGTTGTAATGTATGCAGGATCGTCCCAATGTAATAGTAAATTCCAGCTATTCCTACTGTCATCAGTCTCAATAGCCCCTGAAAATCTTTATCTTCTTCCAGGGTGTGGCGACGATCTTTGAGCCAAGCTTCGCTATGATGGCGAAGTAAAACATCTATTTTGGATTTGAATTGCTCGTCATTTAAATCTTTCCAGCCGACTGATTCTTGTCCGAACCATTTGCTAATTAATTCGGGGCGTAATTCTAAAAATTGTGACAATAGATGTCGTCCGGCTAGTTGAATCGAACATTGATGAATTAGTCGGTTATCTTGCCAAATTGAAATGTCAGAAGTACCACCACCAAGATCGATACAGGCACTGCCAATGAGATTGCAATCTTCCTTGTCTGCAAAATATTGAGCGATGGCTAAACTCTCAGTACGGAAGGATGTTTCGCCTTGTTTGGGAGCAATATGTTCGATCGACATTTGCTTACCTAAGTCACCAATTAAATCTTCCCAAGTTTTGGCATACTTACGGGTTTCACCTTTGGAAAAAGCGGAAGGGTAGGAAATAGACCATTCAATTTTATTCGCACCATCGTTAGCTGCTAAAGCACTAATAATCAGAGCCAAATGTTGAAGGAATAGCTGGCTTAAATCTTTGTCTTTCCATTTAATATCTGTTTTCATCCATTTAGAATCGGGACGGAAACCAGAACCAGTATCGGGAATATAAATCCGTCCATCATAAATCGGCCGCTTTTTATCATTCCGCGTTTGCCCGCGCTGAGTTAAGATTGTCGATAATGGCAGTGGTTTATTGAGAGGAACAAAACTTTCAGGGATAAAGTATTCAAATAAAGCAGGGTTGCGAGTTTCTTCATCGGCATCAGTAATTTTCAGATGAAGTGAATCTAGTTGTAATGACTCATTCTTACCGTGCCGATTGACATAAATGTTGGTGAAAGATGTTCCGAAATCTACGCCTACTTTCCAGGTATCTGTCAAGGTAATCGATTCCGGTGTCGGTAGCACGATCGCACCAATGTTTTGACCCTTATACAGGCAGTTAATATGCGTCGGAAACTCCTCTAATCTGGTCGTCAGGTACTTACCACCGTCCTCAAATACATGGGGGTCGCGGGCATCATCAAAGGCGACTTGGAAGGCACTATTATCGCGACTAGGATCGTGGTAGAAGGCATAATATTCATGCCAGCCACCACCTGCGATCTTGAAGTGAGGATAGATTTCTAATACGGGGATTTCTTTAATTAGATATCGCTCGTCGAGGATGTATTCTCGGACAATTTGATATTCACTCGGACGATTGCTCGTCGGAGTCATCCCCACTAGCGGTAGATTTAGTTTGACTCGGACGGTATTATTACTATCACCAGGTTCAAACTTTAACCGTCTCATTAGATCTTCAGGCGTGAAGTAATCTAATAAAATACGGTTGATGGGTAGTAAGGGGGTAATCTTCTGTTTATTGAATAGTAACGGTTGACTGGTAGTTGGTGCAAATGCTCCAGGTAGAGCATTTTCGACATCCATGAAATGTAAGTCTGCTAGTAATATTTGACTGGGTTCGATCCAGTTGATATTATTATCCCAATCAGTCATTTTACCCGATCGCAAGTCGTCGATATTTAGCGATTCGAGGGTTTTATCGGCATAGATACAGATATTTTGTTTCGGTACGCCCCAATGTTCTGCGAGGTAAGTATCGATTAAGAGCAACGGCTTCTTATCCGATTTATTCTCGCTCGGAATTACCCGTACTGGAGATTCGACGAGCGAGATAGTTTTCCCTTTAATTGGATAATTTAGTCCGTTAAATACACCCCGATTGATGGCTACGCCAAAGTAATTGGGCGAATCGATATCTAAAATATCCGATCGATCGGTTTCACCTGTAAGTGTTTTACTATATTCTTTTAATAGATTGGCGATGGTTTCGATCGCGTCTGGAGTGCCTTGATAGCTAGGATTGGTTACTTCTGTCCATAAATTATTCAACCATTCGCGCAATAGTGGTTTTTCATCAGGATTCAGATGACGATGGGGAGCTTCCAATCGTTTAAATTCACTATTCCACCAGGGCAAACCATCCCAATTTGCTTCCGCCGCAGGTGCGATAATCGTCGTCGGGCTGGTAATACCAACGGCTTGTTTTTTCCAACTCCAGATATATAGTTCTTCCCAGGGATGTTTATTTGTGAGCTGATGTAGAGTCTTCCCAGAATTTGGTAAGAGCTGATGTAACGCCGCCGCAAAGGGATAACTATCTTTGAGCTTAGTGAGATCGATTAATTCGGCTTTGAGCTGAAAACCACGTACTTTAGATAACGCAATCGCCGCTAACATGCCTTGCCATTGACCGATCGCAGCTTCCCGCAGCGGGTGACGAGTATTATATAATGGCAAATCTAATGTCATGGGCAACGCCCACATATCCGGCACAGAGTTAATCTTTTTATTATCCCCTGGTGCTTTATAGTCTAAGCTTTTGGCAACACTTTCAAATTTAGTCTTATCATATCGCTCCCATTTACCAGTTTTATTTGGTGCTGGCAAATCTGCATCTTTGAGTTTGGGAAGAACAAATACTGATTCTGTCATAGCAATTTGGGATTATAGATTTCAGAAAAAGACGTAGGATGGAAAATCCCCTCCTCGGAGGGGTGCCCGAAGGGCGGGGTGGGTAGATCTCCGCAGCACCAGCACAAAGTTTTTAAATACCCACCCAGCCGATAAATTAGGTCAATTAAATCAATTAAACTGAGAATTAAGATATAGCGATTTCGCCAAACCAACCGTACCGCGATTGATACCTTGAACACTTTTTACCTCATGGCGACGCAACCTGTCTTTAATGCGGACAATATCATCCTTATCTTGCTTAGTCCGCTGTTCGCGAGTATCGCCCAGCAGTAATTCCTCCAACTTGTGAAATTGAATATTGCCATTAAGATCGCCGAAAATTTGGGTATTAAATAACTGCAATCGATCGATCTTATCGACATGCAATTCTTTCAGCCAGATTAGATAACTGCGACTCCAATTGCTCAAAGTCTCAATACCTTTTTGCTGATGTGGCAGATCGAATCGATCCTTACTATCAGCTTGGAGATCGTAGTATCTATCCAACCAAGGCTCATCTCTACAGGCAACTTTAAAGCCATTATCGAGCGTGTACCTTGCTGTTTTTTCGATATCACTCGTCCATAGATAGGCGAGTCGAGCAGCATTAGTCATCAATTTCTTGACATTAAAATCATCGGGTAGATCGCTCCATTTAATCTCACCGACTCGATCGCGAGTAATCGACATTAACGCATCATCTCGATCTTCGATTAGAAAATCGCGCACAGCTAAAGCCGCATATAATTCGACAAAGTGCGGTCGATTTTTTTGAGTGGTATTACCGACGCTAAATTCTACTTCTGAGGTGTTCTCATTTCCTAACAGATAGACACTATCAAATAACTGACTTGCCTGAGTCACATAGTAGCGTAAGGCTGATTCAGTATTAAGCAAAAACTGGTCGGATGCCGCATATAATCCATTTGTCTCTGCTCCAGGTGGCACTGTAAAGCTAAAATAAGGTAAGAGAAATAGACCGCCTAATTTAACTCGATCGGCGATATTTTGCTGCTCTAATTTATTGCGTAATAATCTGGCAATTGTCGGAATTCCCGATGCCCCAGTCCCACCAAAGATCGAGCCGCATAACAACACGCGAGCCTGCTTACCTTGGGCACCAACAGCATTATTAATACTTTGAATGAAACTTCCCCAAGGCTCGATTTCCAAACGTTTGAGGTCGATTTGGCTCATTACAGCAGCACCAATCGACGGACGACCGCGAAAGCCTTCATCTAATTGTTGATTGCGCTCGTCGGGAGTATAGAGAACTTCTAATAAATTGGCTAAACCAGCATCCATTGTGCCGTATTAAAATAACTAGCTAATTCTCTTCCGCCGAGTTTGCCTTGAAATGGCGACCACAAATCGTAAGATTTAATCGGTGTGGACATCCACTCGATTTGTTGTTCGGTGCTGCCACCCGTCACTAATTGCTGACATTCTTGATAGGTACTCAGTGTTTTACGCGCGCGATCGACGTTACCATTATTCTCATCAGGATCGACAAATAAGACTTCGATCTCTTCTTTTGTATATAAACCAGTCGCGGCAATCTGGACGATCGATTCGACACATTTGGCACCAGATCCACCAATTGCGATAATAAATAATTTATTGTTCATAGTGAATCTTTAACGCTTAAATAAATTTGCGCCCGGAGGTAAACGTCGGGCGATACCTGGTGTACTTGTAGCTGTAGTCAACCAGTAGATAAAAATAATATCGATCGCAAATAAAATAATTAACGGTAAAATTGCATCGCCACTACTTTTCGGAGCTAAAATACTTTGGCGCGACAATACGATCGCGATTACAGTTCCGACGATAGGAATAACCGAAATAAACCACCACGAACCGACACGCTGCGCTCCAGCTTCGGGAGTTTTGTGTGGCGACTTAATGTTCCACGCTACCCACGTAACGACGGCTAATAGCGAGGAAGCCAGTACGATGGCTGCCATCGGCATGTAATGGTTATTCAGCCAGCTCTGAACCTTTACATCTGTCAATCGCAACCATTGTCCTGAAAATAGCAGTGGTTGAACGACGAACATCAACATCATCCCTAAAATGGGAATCACAAATAAACGGATAACTTCCGCGACAGTAGGGATCATGGTGGTGTGAGAATACACTTCATACGTATTGTTCCCGTACCATCCCTCGAAATTCACATTGTATAGACTCACATCTAGCCACAATGCCTGAAACTACAACTCAAGCGATTCTCTATCGAGAGGCTTACGCCAACGCATATCCAGTATACTGACGAATTTCTGGCGCGTGAAACGCCAGCACGATATCTTCTTTCGGTACGCCCATCGCTACGAGTTTATGAGTAATCCCGTCTTCAATTCCATCATAATGAATCCAGATTTTACCAGTACGAATCTCGACATGCACGACATTACCATGTACCCGATGCTGATTTTGCCAACCTTCATTAAACAGTAAAAAGTGGTTGCGAGCGGCATCAATAATTACTGATTGAGTAATTTCACCATAACTAAAAGGAATAGCAGCATGTTCTCTAAGAATTTGTTCGATAATATCTCTGTATGATTCTAGTTTATCCATTTAATTATCTCCTGCTTACCGATCTGCAAATTGAGTTGATTAGTTCGACATTGCTGAATACAAGTATGATAAGCGATTGTTTCGATCTTTAACCCCTGTGGTAGGGGCAATTCATGAATTGCCCCTACCACAGGTTTTATACCTTAATTCTGCAACGCAATTAATTGCGTTGAATGCCGTAGCAGAGTCGAGCAACTACAGGTGACTTCTCTTTCATCACGCTGGTAGTATTGATACTCAGACTGCTGAGAAAATCATTCAATCCCTGCGTTTTCGATCCATCCTTTTTACCACCATCATCCCACTCCTTCCAAACTGCGGGAGCTTGGATCGATCGAGCCGTCAAATCGGCAGTAATATAATATAATCCTCGATCGATCTTCTCAGGATTGAACTTCATTTCAACAGCCAATTTATCGTCTACCAAGCTCGAACTAATATCGACCAGCGATTTATTACTACTGTCTGCAAATGCTGGCTTATCTTTCTCTTCGTTGTATTTGCGGACTTTGTACTTGGGTTCGAGTTGAGTAGGAATTGCCGTATCGGGATTAGCTTGATATTTGAGTGTGTATTTCAGACTTTGTTTATCTGGATTGCTATTTTCATCGACTTCTAAAAATTGGATCGGCTGTTCGCCATTTTCCATTAAGAATCGATCCTGAGAGAGCGAATCGGGTGCGCTTATACCCTTGGGTAAATTATCTTGAGATGCAGTTAAATAGCTAGGACTAGCAATAGTTCTATCTGCGGTAAATATTGTCAGATGCGATCGATCTTTGAGCAAACTACTCTCATCAGCAGATCGGATCGTTTTCGCAAATTCAGCGATCGCCTCATATCGACCTACGAGTAAGATATAAAAAGGACGACCATTACTCGCCTTACCAGCAAAATCATAGGATGGCGCATTATTCGGCGGATAAACTTTGCCATCGAACTCACTACGGACACCCCAAATAGCAACAGCATAACCATCTTTCTTGAGATAGTCTTCGAGCATTCGTTTGCTGACTGCATTGACATCGCCATCATCGGGCTGTAAATCGGTGACAACTGCAATTAATTGTTCGCCTTTAGCTGTCTTCAGATCGGGAAAAGCATCAGCTAATTTACTACTTTGTCCGGTATAAAAGCCCGTACCGAAAGATTTTTGAAATTCAGTTCGATCGATCGAGTTCCTACCACTGTCGATGCGGGCGTATTCTACGCCACCAGGAGCAGCTAATGAGACTCGATCGAGTAATTTGAGAGTTTGAACGTAACGGCTGTTACCATCTTTGGCATAACCTACCATCGAAGCCGAACCATCGAGCGTCAGGATAATTTTACTTTTATTAGTAGATGAATTGGTAGCAGTCTTATCCTCGCCAAACTTACAGGGAAGCGCGATATTTCCATCGGCAACTTTACCACCCTCATTAGTACCGATCGCTTTTGGGCTTTGTTGACAGCCAGAAATAATTAGCAAAAATGCCAGCATGACTGGATAGTAAGCGATCGAGCGATATTGGCGAGGTAGCAGATTCATAGACACCACAGGCTGATAGATAATACAATTTACACCTTACTACGAGTGGAATCGGGACAAATTTTTTAATTCTAATTTACGTGCGAGTTGTCAACTGTCGATTATCGTTAGTAGCCGCTACGGAATATTGCTGTCATCCTATAGATAGGGAGCCAACAGCGCGACCGATTTCCAGTATCTCACTACCACAAATGACTACAGCAGCAAATACAACCACAATCGCACTTCTAATCGTCTCGCTCATCATCTTGGGTTGGGGCTATTATCGGAATCGAGACTTGGGTAAATTCGGGGTCTTGTCATGGCTGCAATCAGCCGTGCTGACAATCCCGTGGCTGTTGAGCTTTGGGGCGTTGGCGGCTGGAACCTACATCAATTTAGCGGGCATTCTGCTGTTGTTGGTAATTTCTAGTAGTTTGTATATTTGGTTGGGCACTCAAGTGCGGATCGCAGCACAAGATCCCGAAGTAGCTGTCAAAATTGCCGAGCGGATGCAACAACGCCAGCGCAAACAACCAGGCAAATCCACTGAAAATGCCCTGCAAGACCCCGCGATCGCGATCGAATCTCTAACCATGCCCGATGCAGATTTAAGCGGCATTAAAAGCATTTTTGGCATCGATACCTTTTATGCTACTGAGACGGTGGCTTATCAACAGGGGGCAATTTTTAAAGGTAACTTGCGCGGCGAAGCGGCGACAGTCCATCGGCGATTGACAGATAAATTGGCAAGTAAAGTCGGCGATAAATACCGTTTATTTCTCGTCGCCGATCCGGAAGATCGTCCGGTAGTGGTAGTATTGCCTAAGACTAACGATCCGCAACCAGCGACGATCGGTCAACAGATTCTCGGTGCAGTCATGCTCGTGGCGACGATTGCTACGAGTCTAGAAGCAATGGGCGTATTTTTAGGCTTTAATTTTTACGAACATACCGATCGATTCCGCGAAGTTCTCCCCCTAACTCTAGGAGTTTGGACGATCCTCACCGCTCATGAAATCGGACATCGAGTGCTGGCTCAAATGCGCCGAGTTAAAATTGGGCTGCCGTTTTTCTTGCCCACCGGACAAATTGGTTCGTTCGGTGCCATTACCCGGTTTGAATCATTAGTACCCGATCGCAGTACGCTATTTGATATCGCCTTCGCTGGCCCTGCAACTGGTGGGTTAATCTCGCTAGTGATGTTAATTGTCGGTCTATTATTATCGCAGACTGGCGGTGGATTAGAAATACCATCTCAATTTTTTCAAGGTTCGATTTTAGTCGGTATTATCGCTAAAATCGTTTTAGGTGCGACGATAAATCAAGCGACACTTTCGATCCATCCTTTAGTAGTTATCGGTTGGTTGGGATTAGTAGTTAATGCCCTCAATTTAATGCCAGCGGGACAATTAGATGGTGGCAGAATCGTGCAAGCAATCTACGGACGCAAAACAGCCCAACGCAGCACCTTAATTACCTTAGTAATTTTAGGTTTCGTCGCCTTTTTTAACCCTGCTAATTTAGTGATTTTTTATTGGTTGATTTTAGTTGGTTTTCTCCAACGCGCATTAGAACGTCCGAGTTTAGATGAAATTACCGAACCCAACGACACGCGCGCAGCACTGGGTTTGCTAGCTCTATTTTTGATGGCAGCAACTGTCATTCCGTTTAGCCCAGAATTAGCTGGGAAATTGGGAATTGGGAATTAGAGGGGAGCGGGGAGTGTGGGAGACAGGGAGACAGGGAGACTGGGAGACTGGGAGACTGGGAGACTGGGAGTGTGGGAGACAGGGAGAGAAAAACTAAAGAACGCAGTTCCAAAACCTAAAACCTAAAACCTAAACTAAATAACATTAAAGATTATGGGTGAATTTGGACTCGCGATCGCTGCGGCGATGGTAGCGGCAATTATCAAGTCGGGAATTAGAGTCGATCGTGAATACGAGCGCGGGGTGATTTTTCATCTGGGTAGATTTCAACAAATTAAAGGCCCCGGACTGTATTTTATCGTGCCAATTCTCGACCAAAAAGTGCAAGTCGATATTCGGACAAAAACTGTCGATATTGCGCCGCAAGAAGCAGTTACTGCCGATAGCGTTACCATCAAGATTAACGCTGTATTGTATTATCGAATTATCGATCCGATGAAAGCGATCGCGAGAGTTGAAAACTATCAAGTGGCGGTATATCAAGCTTCGATGACCACCCTTCGCAATATTGTCGGTCAACACAGCTTGGATGAGATGTTACAAGGTCGCGATAAAATCAATGCCAAAGTGCAAGAAATTGTCGATGAAATTACCGAACCTTGGGGAGTCGAGATCGAGCGCGTCGAATTAAAAGATGTGGAAATTCCTATTTCTATGCAACGAGCGATGGCTAAAGAAGCCGAAGCCGCACGAGAAAAACGTGCCCGACTGATTAAAGCCGAAGCCGAGCAAGAAGCCTCTAAGCTTCTGAGCGAAGCCGCTCAACAGATGATGGAAAATCCCGCTGCATTAGAATTGCGGCGGTTGCAAATGTTGACCGAAATCGGCGCAGAAAATAACACCACTACCCTAGTAATGATTCCTTCAGATATCATCAGCCTTGCCAAAGAATGGTCTACAGCCGCTCACAATAGTAATATTAACGCGCAAGCCAATCTCGCCAAAGCACAGCCGCAGATCGGCGATGCGGATGCAGTTCCCCAGCATCGACTTAATGCCAGCGAGCCATCAGATCGACTCCAATTGCCAACACCAGTCGATACTCAACAGGAATAGGGGATCGGAAATTAAGCTTTCTTTAAAAAACCCATCAATCTACTCAGGAACGAAGTAGATATTGGCGGTAAAATAACGGTACTAACGATCGGCGGCGATAGTGAAAGCACTACTTCCTCAACTAATCCGATCGCACTCAATCGAAAGCCAATCTGTTGGACGCGATCTATTTCTAGCTTTAAGAAATCGGCAATTTGGACGAGCGACATTTCCCCCAACGACAGTTTCCAGACTTTTGATTCTTGAGTATCCAGTCGCAGCGTCGGCGGTGTTGCTGAGACCCGTTGGAGTGCGGATTCAGCAGCGGGTAATTTGGCACTGAAACTACTCCAGTCGCGCAGCATCCTCAATCCCAATAACAAAACCTCTTGAGCCATCAAACTGATGCCAGTCATTTCCGCATATCCCAATGATGCCTGCGGATCGAATTGAAACCTGCCGTGATGATCTTCGCCAAACAGTTTGCAGATATTCGCAGTTACTTGAGCGTTAAAAAGTAACTTGAGCTGCTCGGTATCTAGCAAATTACAAGACTTGAGATAAGTACCCAATGGTTGCTCTAGTCTACTTGCATGAACCGATAACCCCGTCACCTGTTCTAAAGAGAGCCATTGTCGTTGCGCCATCATTTCGAGCAAGCCTCGATCTGACATTTTCAGCCCGTTAGTCACAGACACGATCCGACCGCATTGAAATGAGATGCAATAAGCATTATCGACAGATCGATTCAAGCAGCGATCTGAGTCGATCGACAGTACGCCTGTTTTATTACCTTCTTGGACGAAATTAAAGATTTCGACTAATGAGTATTCCGATAAATAGCCAGTTAGGGACATTGATATTTTCACGCTCTATTAAAACGAACTTGTTTGAAAGATCGATAGACTTCCCCATGAGTTATTGTGCCCATTCCCGATCTGGATCTAACCCGATCGACAAAAAAATCGACCCTTAATTAAGTAGGATCGATCGATACACTCCATATCGGTTAAGACAGAAATCCGAATTTTTGGAAAAAGTCGGGTTTCTAACAGCACTGTGGTCAACTTTCAACCGCCACAGCCACAGCCGCAGCCGCAGTAATTTGCATGTAATGTTCGACCAACGCAATCAGCGACATCGCGACAGATTCGCCATCATTGGCCGCTACGAGCACGATCGGCGGTTGCTGTGTGTTATTTTGGTATCCCAACGCCAGCGCGATATCTTCCTTCGTCCAAGCACCTTCACAGTCGCTGTGAGTAATGCCGATAATCATCGGAATTTGTGCCTGTCGGTTCATAAAATTCATGATCCGTCGTGCGTGATGAAACTCACTTGGACGATGCGCTGCAATCAGCAAAATATAAGCATGAGCGCGCTCGATCAAAATTTCCCACATGAAATCAAACCGAATTTGCCCTGGAGTACCATAAATGTGCAATGCCATCTCTTCCCCAAATTGCAGGGTACCAAAATCCATCGCCACCGTGGTATTTTGCTTCAGATCGGCGACTTCATCTGTAGCGCGACGATCGGTATCGACAACTTCGATCTCACTCACCGAACGAATAAATGTGGTTTTACCCGCACCTACCGTTCCAGTGACCACTAGATTCATAATTTCCATTATTTGTCAACCCTTTTTCTTGAGAAAGCCCATTAAATTACTGAGGAACGAAGCCGATACGGGAGCTTGAGCATTGCCACCACCCACACAGATCGGTTTTGGTGCCGATTTCGATCGATCGAGCTGCGGCTGTTGCGGCTCGACGGCAACCTCCTGTACCAAACCAATCGAACTGAGTCGAAAGCCAATTTGACAAACTTTTTCTTGCGTCATGCCCAATTTTTCAGCAATTTGGACGATCGACATTTCACCGAGCGCGAGATTCCAAACTTGAAATTCTGGCGTATCTAACCGCAATGTCGGTTTTGAAGATAATCGCTGGAGTGCAGATTCGGGTAAGGGTAATTTAGCTGCCAAACCCTGCCAATTCTTGAGCATCCGCAGTCCTAATAGAGCGGCTTCTTGGGCTGCCATGCTTAATCCAGTCATTTCACCAAAAGCTAATGCTACTTGCGGATCGAATTTAAACTGTCCGTGATGAATTTCAAATAACTTACAAGTAGCGGCAATTACTTGCGAGTTAAACAGCAATGTCAGTTGCTCGGCATTGACTAGATTTCGCGATTTCAGATAGGTTCCCAATGGTTGGCTCAACAAATCTACCTGCGTTTCAATGCCAGCAGCTTGCTCGGCGGGAATCCACCGTCGTTGTTCCATCATTTTGAGCAAACCGCGATTGCGCGAGCCGTCGCTGGTTGCTACCGATACAATTCGTCCGCCTTGAAATGAAAGATAATAACTATCGCTTAACGATCGCATCAAGCCGCGATCTGGTTCGATCGATAGCACGCCTGTTTTATTACCTTCTTGCACGAAATCAAAGATTTCGGCTAATGAATATTCTGATAAATAACCAGTTAGGGACATTTATAGCTCCAACATATTATAAATATTTACCTAGTAAGATTTGTAAAACACTACTTTAGAGAGTATACCCAGTGATACCCTAAGATCGATCGGAGCAATTTTTTTATTAGATAAATTTAATTTAGAAAAATTTAATGTCGATCGACTCAACCATCTAGTTACTAAGAGGATGTTTATAAAAGTCTAATTGCGACGTTTCAGTAGGTAGATCTCCCGTATTCCCCATAAAAAGTGACAAGTCGGCTAGACTTCGTTTTGAGATCCGAATCCCCCCTGTCTTGTCTCGCTAAACCGTCGGGAAACAAAGGCGTGCGCGAGCCGTCGCT
>NZ_JANPLS010000408.1:0-15324 GCF_031422475.1 Chamaesiphon sp. VAR_48_metabat_403 | reverse complement strand
TCGCTGTTGATGACCCCGCACTGTTTCCTAAAATCGTGCGGTACAATACAGAGTGATAGGATGAGCGGCACGATTGTGGGAGGAAGTTGCTTTGGATGAGTTACGAACGGCTTTAGAATTGGCTACAGAAGACGAACTACAACAATTAACCAGAATTCTCTTTAGCCGTAAGTTCAACCCCTTAGACTACGTTCGCACCCCAGATTTAGTAGAAATTCAGAGCCAAGAGCGAGATCTGTGGCTGGATGCGATCGAAGATCGATTTAGATTTTTGGCGGCGGATGGAATTACAGTTTTACAAGGGCGAACTCAGGGCGTTAGCTACCGTCAGACATTGGTACAAGTATGTCGCTACCTGAAGATTCCCTATTCTAGCCAACTGAGCACCACGGATTTAGAAGCCGAAGTATTTTTGCATCTGATGGGCAAAAGTTGGCACAAATTACCATCTGGAGATCGAGATGCACTGACGCTCAGAGTCCAGCAATCCCTGGCTAAAACTCGCTTCGACCAGCCATTACCCGCACATATTCAGCACGATCCGATTAAACTAATTTTAAAGGGCAGTAGTGCGATCGCGGTAAGTTCGGTGATTAAACCGTTAATACTTCACCAAATCGCTCGTCAATTTGCCTTTCACTTTGCCAGTTATGAGGTCGCCAAACAAACCCTAATTCGGGGCGGATTGGCTGCTACCAGCCAACTGCAAAGTTATATATCGATTTATATGGCAAAACGCGGCATGATGCTCTCAGCGACCCAGCAGGTGGCTGTACGAGGTGTATTTACCATTTTAGGCCCAGCCATGTGGGGCTGGTTTTTTGCCGATCTCGGCTGGAGATCGATCTCGACTAATTACGGACGGATTATTCCGACAATTGTGGCTTTAGCACAAATCAGATTGACCCGTTCGAGCGACTGGGATTTAGCATATAGTTAAATCGGTATTTTGTCTCGACGTTAAGTATTTCCCATCGACTAATATATGTCCACTGCTGCTGAAAAAACAAGTTGGCGTTGGCAGTTAGAACAACTGCAACAACAGCTAGGTGAATGGCTTGAGGTAAAATTTAGATCCGACGATCGCGACTTGAATCTCGATATCTTTCCGCCTTGGTTGGGGCCGTTATTAGTCCGACTGATCTGTTTGCTATTAGCTGCTTTAGTCGTCTGGTTTGTATACCGCGTTATCTATCCCTATTGGCAACAATGGGTGCGAAAAAGGGCACAATCTCCATCTGAATTATTAGCACCAGTGCGAGTATATACCGTCGCCGAATTACTCGATCGATCGCAGCAATTTCGGCAAGATGGCGATTATACACAAGCGAGTCGATGGTTGTATTTAGCCATGCTGCAACGGTTGAATGATGCCGAATTGATTCCCCATCAATTTAGTCGTACCGATCGCGAGTATATTAATGTATTGAGAGCCATTCCAATCGCCAATATCGGTGAAATCTTAGTATCCATCCACGAACAACTTCACTTTGGCAATCGCCAGATTGCGATCGAAGATTTCGATCGCTGTCAACAAGCGTATCGACAGATTGAGAATCAGTTGAAAACCGAGAGTCCAGCAGTTCAATCTAAAATCTAAAATCCAAATGAAGGATTTGAATAAGCTATTCAAGCAATATTGGCACTTTATATTATTAGCCGCGATCGCGATCGTTATCATCACGCTCGTTAGTGCGATTAGCGGCGACAGCAGGCAACCAGGATCGAGCTACAGTCTCGCGCCTAATGGTTATAGTACCTGGTATCAGATGATGTCAGATCGAGGAATTAAAATCCAAAGATGGCAAAAATCTTTCCCAGCTCTGAGCACCTTTGATAACTACGAAACAGGAGTTACCTTACTCCAAGTCAATCCCCAATTAGAAACTTTGGATATTACTAATTCCCAACACAAATGGGTTAGTCAAGGTAACACGCTCGCAATTTTAGGTGTAGATGCACCCGCATGGGAAATTCCGTTTCGATCGCAAATTGAAAGTCCGCAAGGCAATATTAAAATTGAGACCACGCGGAGATTTAGATGGAATACGACCCAAATTGGTAAAGAGCAAAAAGTCAGCGCAACAGCAGTTTTAAGCGATAGTACGGGTAGTGTGATTAGGCAATTTCCACTAGGCAAAGGTGTCGTAATTATTGGTACAACACCACATTTAGCGGCGAATACCTATCAAGATTCGCGACCGAATTATGAATTATTAGCCGAACTCGTCACTAAAGATCGCCAACAATTATTAGTTGATGAATATATCCACGGATATCGCGATCGAAAGTCGGCATCTTCTTTAAAAGACGGCGTGCGAAGATCCGATGCCGAAATAGAATCTGAAGATAGCGTAGATGAAACGCTAGCATACTTATTCAGAACGCCACTCCTGGTTGTATTTGTCAATATATTACTGGGCACATTAGTATTAATTTGGCAGCAAAATCGCCGCTTTGGTAAAGTGGTGATGCCTAAACCAATCGAAATCGATAATAGTGAAGCATACATCCAAGCCTTAGGCGGCGTATTGCGTCAAGCCAATAGTAGCGAATTTGCCGTGCAAAATATCGGCAGAGCCGAACAATTAGCTTGGCAACAAAAACTCGGCTTAGGAAAAGAACGCCTGGTAGACGCACAAACACTAATCACCGCATGGGAAGAACGAGTGCGCTTACCAACCGACGATCTCCGCTTTGTCCTACAATTAACCACGGGAGCGCGTCGCCTGACACCTATGGAGTTAACAACCTGGCTAGAAAAAATCCGCAAAATCGATCGTCAAATTGCTAGGCTTTAGGCGTTAGCGAAGATCTACCCACCCCACTGGTCGGGTGACCCGACCAGTAGCCCTACGGGCACCCCTGTCTTGAAAAGGTGCTCTACTTGCGGCGTTTTTATTCGGGGGTTCCCCCCGAATAAGAAAACGACAAGACAGGGGGAACCCCAAGACCGCACTTTTCGCTCCAGGGAGGGGATTTTCAACACTCCTTACTCCTTACTCCTTACTTTCCCCGTCCCCCCACCCCCCATCTCCCATCTCTATGACAGAAACTCACGCAATTTTCGATCGACTTAGCGTTACATTGCAAGAAGTTGTCTTCGGACAAGCAGAAACGACCAAGCAACTGCTAATTGCCTTGCTAACTGGCGGTCACGTCATTTTAGAGGGCGTGCCAGGAACGGGGAAAACGATGATGGCAAAAGTACTATCGCGATTGATTCAGGCAGATTTTAGGCGAATTCAACTCACCCCGGATATATTACCTGCCGATATTTTGGGTACGAATATTTTCGATCTTAAAAATCAAGAATTCGTACTCAAAAAAGGGCCTGTATTTACCCAAATCCTGCTTGCAGACGAGATCAATCGAACTCCCCCCAAAACCCAGTCGGCACTGCTCGAAGCCATGGCAGAGGGGCAGGTAACGTTAGATGGTGAGACATTACCATTGTCGGATTTATTCTGGACGATCGCGACTCAAAACTCACTAGAATTTGAAGGCACATATCCGTTGCCAGAAGCTCAACTCGATCGATTTTTATTTAAACTAATCGTTGATTATCCACCAGCCGCCGCAGAACGCGAATTATTAGCCAGCGCGCGGAAATCGCAGCCAGGAGCCAGGAGTGACGATAATCCGATCGATCCAGTCGCGACTGTTGCCGATTGTCTGGCGGCGCGCAAGTCGGTACAACAGGTAACTGTCAACGATAATGCGATCGATTATTTACTTGCCTTGGTACAGCAGACTCGCCAACACCCCGATCTCAGTCTGGGAGCCTCTCCCCGTGCGGCAATTGCCTGGTTGCAAGCTAGTAAATCCGCTGCATGGCTCGATCGTCGTCAGATGGTAGTACCGGATGACTTCAAACAAGTGGCGACTCCATTATTGCGCCACCGCCTGGTATTGCGCCCAGAAGCTCAGTTAGATGGTTTGGAAATAGATACCGTAATTGCGGGACTGATCGATCGAGTTCCCGTTCCGAGATAGTTGAAGGTTAATTAACGCTAGTTTGGGATAAGGATTTCATTCAAAGATTACTAGCTTCGTTTACACACCGCCTGGGGATTAATCCCCAGGCTAACGGCTCAAGTCCACTGAAGTGGACTAAAGAATCTAACAGTCCACTTCAGTGGACTTTCGTATTTAGTCCGCACTTCAGTCGCGGGCGGGTGACGAACGTAGCTCAGGTTAATTAGTTTGGGGTATCCCCTAAGTTAGACGATCGATCTAGGCTCAAAATGTTGTGGCAAGCTGGTTTGAGCGATGCAATCGCAAATTAGCTCAGGGGAAGATCGATCGAGTAAATTAGATTGAGCTAGTACTAGGCGGCATAAATTAGGTTGCCATTTCATGTCCCTGTCTCCCGTAAACCGGGTAGGGGCAATTCATGAATTGCCCCTACCCGATTTACGCCGGAGACTACTAGGCTGCTCCTATCTCCCATCTCCCCACTCCCATCTGATATGACTAATTTACCATTCGACCCCCACACATTACCCACACTCATCGAACAGGGCTATATTATCAGCCAAACTCACCCTACTTTGCCGCTGACAATTTATAACTATACCGCCAAAGCACAATACGATCGGTATTGGGTAGATGCCACGCTGCACTGTCGAGGGTTGGTGCTAGATAACCATTATCGACCGATCGCGCGACCGTTACCAAAGTTTTTCAATCTCAGTGAATATCAGGGGACTTTGCCAGATGGTGTGCCAAATATCTACGAGAAGCTCGATGGATCTCTGATTATTCTGTTTCACTACCAAGGACAGTGGGAAGTGGCTTCTAGGGGCAGCTTTGCCTCGGATCAGTCCCACATGGCACGAGTGTTGCTGGGTAATTATCGGGAAGATTTAGATAAGCTCGATCGGGCGTATACTTACTTATTTGAAATTATTTACCCGATCAATCGGATTGTCGTAGACTATGGCAGCGCACAGCGGCTAGTGTTACTAGCTGCGGTACATACCGAGACAGGCGCGGAATTAGAACATACTCAGGTAAATTGGATCGATCGAGCGCAGACTTATCCAGCTACTACCTTACCCGAATGGATCGACTCAATCGAGAAAACTCAATCCGAACTTACTAATTGTGAGGGATTTATCCTCAGATGGCCGAATGGTTTTCGACTCAAGTATAAGTTAGCCGATTATGTCCGGCTGCATCGGATTATTACCAGAATTCAAGCCAAAGATATTTGGGAATGTCTGAGCAAAAAGCAAAATTTAGACCAATTTCTTGATGCCGTTCCTGATGAATTTTATCACTGGGTAAAAGATACTAAATTAGAACTAGAAACTAAGTACCGAGAAATTGAAACTGAATGTCAACAAGCCTTTAAAGATTTAGGTGACAGAAGACAAACCGCACTCTATTTTCAGACTCAAAAGTATCCCGGCGTACTATTTTTGATGTTAGATGGTAGAGAATATTCTCAGGTTATCTGGAAACTGATTAAACCGGGCTACGAGCGTCCATTTCGATCGGATACCGAACAGTGAAAATTGGGAAATTCACGATCGACAAGCTATACTAGTTTTTATCCTTTATCTCCTGCTATTATGGAACGCGGTTTAATGTGGCTCCCGTTACTTGGAGCCTTTATTTGGTTGGCAAGAGCGGGTGCTAATGAATATCAAAAGCTGGAAGCTTACAAACGATGGGCAGCGGGATTCGATCGATACAAATACGATATTTATTCGGTAATTGGTATTAAAGATCGAGAACTGAGTTGGGGAAAACCGACTAAAGCCGAGCCTAAAGATCTGCAAACATTCAGTCTCGATCGCGTCAAACAAATTGATCTAATTGTCGATGATAAATCTGTGGATTTAGATGTTCCACCAGCTAGTGGCAAGAAAATTAATTTGAGGTTTCAATTTGCCGATAGCGATTTAGTGAGTGACATTCCATTTACGGAAGTTGTAATGGCATCTGAATGGGCGAAGTTTCTAAAAAAAGCAATCGAGCCAGTTGAATAGCTCGATCGCCAAATAGTTTAATTATTATTCTGCACTAATAGTTAATGATGGTAAGTTCCAGAATGGCCCATTAATCGGTGAATAATCGATGCCTTTAACCCGATTTCTGATGGCGGAAAGTGATAAAGCATTAACTAAGTAAATGCAGGGTAAATTTTCTTGTGTGACTTTCTGACTTTCGACATAGAGTTGGCGGCGTTTATCTTCATTTAATTCTTGAGCGGCTTGAATATATAAATCGTCAATTTTCTTTTCCCAATTTGCGACTCGACGATCGGTAAGCTGAGTTTTACCTTTAGCAGGTTTGAGGTTAAATATATGAGATCCACCATCTACAGACCAGAAATTAGCACCATCATTTGGTTCGATTCCACCCGTGAATCCAATTAGTAAACTATCCCACTCTAGCGAACTATCGATCCGATCGATTAACAGACTAAAAGCGATTGGTGTAAAATCAACTTCAATTCCAATTAAATCCAAATCTTGTTTTATTTGAGTACCTAAAGCTTCACGAATTTTATTACCAGAATTAGTAATTAACGTAAATCTAACCGGATTGTCGCGATCGTCGATGAGTTTATTTTGTTCGTTATATTTAAAACCTGCTTCTGTAAATAATGTCTTGGCTTTCTGGGGACTATAATCATAAGTAGGTAAACCCTGTTCGCGAGATAAATAATAGGGACTAGGTACTGAAATTGGCGAATCTTGGGGCGCACCCAAACCTCGATATATATTATTAATCATCCGTTGGCGATTGATACCATAAGCGATCGCCTGACGAAATTTAACGTTATTAAACCAGCGCGATTTAATCGGATCGACTAGCGGTTTACCATTTCTTTCCCCTTCATTGAGATTGAATGACATGAAAGTAGTTCCGGTTGCTGGCCCTCCATTATAAATTTTATAGCCACCTTTTTGCTCTTCTTTTTTGAGTAAAGAAAAGAAATCTGGTGATACCCCATAAGAGTCTAAGCTACCCGATCGGAACTGAACTAAGGCGGTATCAGTCGATTCGACAATTTGCCAGATAGATCGATCGATATAGGGCTGTTGCTTCCCTTGGGCATCTTTCCGCCAGTAGTAAGGATTCTTTTTAAAAACCAATCGTTCGCCGGGAGTATAAGAATCGAGCATAAACATTCCATTAGAAACTAATTCTGATGGTTTAGTATTAATGCCCCAAATACTCAAAAATAATGGCTTGCCATCTTTACCTTTTTGTTCGATTGTCGGGCGTAATTTATGAGCGGGAAGAATACTAATTCCTAGCGTCCGCAGAAAAGGGGCAAATGGTTCTGGGGTAGTAAACTCGATCCGATTGGCATCGAGTTGTTTGAGGGTAGGTAGTTTGCGATCTTTACCAATTTTGAGAATATCTCGCGTATCGGTCGGAATTTCTTCATTAAAATAAACTTCTTTAAAGGTGAACAATACATCATCGATCGTCAATGGCGCACCATCCGACCATTTGAGATTTTGTTTGAGCGTAAAGGTAATACTCTTTTTGTCTGATGAAACTACCCAAGATTCAGCTAGTGCTGGTTGAATTTCGCCTTTGCCATCTTCAGTAATTAACCCTTCACCCACATAGCCAAAGATATTTGGTGATTCGTTACTTAATGCGGCATTAAAAGTCTTAGGATCGCTTAGAATTGCCGAAACCAACTGATTATTAGTTTGAGCTGAAGAAGATTGAACGATCGCGCGACAACTGCCAATCCCGATCGCGATCGCGACTGCTAATAATAAGACCTGCCAGCGTTGCCATTGAGTAATTAATATATTCTTTAACATTCTGAAAATATAAGTGCGACTAAACTGTTAAGCAAGAATCCGAGCGATAGCTCCAATCTATAGATGTTGTGGTTAAATAGGATAAGTTTTCGTTCCCGTACTGCGGCTGCGCTCGATCCGAACAGCACCTTTACTAGTACATAGAACCTGATGAAATGAGTTGTCGGCCTACTCTCTACCCCCCTTTCCTAAGATCGTGAACTTGCGCCTTTTGCTTCCATTTTTCGATCCTACGGTAAAAGACTGGTCGTTAACAGCGCGATTGTTGCGGTGGCTAACTTTTCTGTGGCTGACGATCGGGATCTTTGTCTTGTTCTCAGCATCCTATTATCACGGGGAAGTCACGCAAAAAGATGGATTATATTATCCCCTGCGTCAAGTCTTTTGGATTTTTAGTAGTCTACTGCTATTTAATGCGATCGTCCATTCGCCACTAAGCAGATTGCTAAAAGTGTCCCACTGGATTTTACTGGGGATGGTCGGGCTGCTGTTACTAACTTTACTGCCAGGTCTCGGCAAAACTACGATGGGTGCGAGTCGGTGGGTGGGCATCGGGCCGATTGCCATTCAACCATCAGAATTAATTAAACCTTTTTTAGTGTTGCAAGCAGCGAAACTATTTGGGCGATGGCAACATTATCCCCACAAAGTGCGGTTGACATGGCTGGTAGTGTTTGCGATCGGGTTATTGGCAATTTTAAAACAACCGAATCTCAGTACGACATCCTTGTGTGGCATGGGGTTGTGGTCGATCGCTTTTGCCGCAGGCTTACCCATGCGCCATCTGATGGGAACGGCAGTTGGAGGCTTTATCGTCGCGTTGATAAGTCTGGCGATTAACTCATATCAACGTGCGCGGGTGCTATCGTTTCTCGATCCGTGGTCGCAAGCGCAGGGTGAAGGACTTCAGCTCGTCCAAAGTTTGATCGCGATCGGTTCTGGCGGCGTATTAGGGAAGGGATTTGGGCTATCTCATCAAAAATTAGGCTTCTTACCAATTCAGGATACAGATTTGATTTTCTCGGTGTTTGCCGAAGAATTCGGTCTAGTTGGCAGCGTGCTACTATTGTTGCTAGTCATGAGTTATGCCACTTTGGGATTGATTATTGCCAAGCGCAGCCATCATCCCGTCCATCGCCTGATTGCCGTGGGATCGACAACTTTTATCGTGTTGCAATCTTTGGTTAATATCGGCGTGGCGGTGGGGGTGCTACCCACGACTGGCGTGCCATTACCGATGTTTAGTTATGGCGGCAGTTCGACGATCGCCTCGTTGATTCAGTCGGCACTATTAATCCGCGTCGCCCGCGAGTCAGCGGCGGCAAAAGTGATTAAAATTAGAGACTAGGAACTGAAATTTGTCGGTTGAGGCTGCTAGCTAAATTGACTGCTGGCACCTAAGATCTACACAAAATCAGTCATTTATACGGTGATTAATTTTACAATTAGAGCTATTCTCTACGGGGTCAGAGAGTATATCCCGCATGTCCCAAATTACCAAAGCTCAGCCAAGATTGGCATTTTCACCACCTAAGTTCAACCTCTGGGTGCTGCGACTAGTCGCTTGGGTGTTGCCTTACTGGTTAAAATATAAACTTCACATTACTAAAATCGATGTCACCGATATCGATCGATTAGTCGAAGTCTACAAGCAATCGCAAATGGGTCGGTTGCGGTTGGTACTCGCTTTTCGTCATCCCAGTCGCGATGACTCGGCTTGTTTGGGGTATTTATTGACAAAAATGTTACCGACTGCCGCCAGAAAGCATCGGATTTCGCTCAAATCTCCCATCTTCGCCCACTTTATCTACGATCGCGGCATTCCCCTGTGGGTGGGTAAAATTGTCGGCTGGTGGTATCCACTCTTAGGTGGAATTCCCATCCATCGGGGCCGAGTCGATCGAGTCGGACTCCAGACTGCCCAAGATTTATTAGTGAGCGGTCTGATGCCCCTTGCCATCGCCCCAGAAGGTGCCACAAACGGACTGAGTGAGTTCGTCAGCCCATTAGAGTCAGAAGCCGCTCAGATTGGATTTGGAGCGATGGAGGAGCTAGTGCGATTAGGTCGAGAAGAAGATGTGTTAATCGTCCCGATCGGCATTCAATATTATTATCTAGATCAACCTTGGCGCGAACTAGAACTGCTGATTTATCAGTTAGAACAAGACTGCGGCTTGAGTGTCGATCGTCATGACTCGCTAGTGGCGATCGACCAAAACGATCGCCGACCGATGCACAAACTCCTGTACGACAGGTTTTATCGATTGACTCAGCATTTGTTATTTCAGATCGAGAATTTCTATGCACAGTTCTATCGTTATGAAATTCCCGAACGTCCCCCGATCGAACAATCGATCTCGCGCACCGAGATTTCCCAACGACTCCAAATGCTGTTGGAGTTTGCATTACAAGTATCTGAAGGTTACTTTAACCTCACTCCCCAAGGTACTAAAATCGATCGGTGTCGGCAGATCGAACAAGCTGGCTGGGACTGGATCTATCGTGAAGAATTGACCTCCCCCCAGAATTTATCTACCGTCAGTCGGCGATTGGCCGATCGGATTGCCAGTGAAGCCGATTTGCGAATGTGGCACATGCGAATCGTCGAAAGCTTCGTCACCATCACGGGTTCTTATATCAAAGACCGTCCGACAATCGAACGATTTGCCGAAATATCTCTCCTGCTTTGGGATCTAGTCAATCTCATCAAAGGCGAAAAATCGACTAAACCACCCATTCTCGGCAACCGTCGCGTCCACATGACGATCGGCAATCCCATTCCCCTTTCCGATTACTGGGATCGCTACCAAAGCGGTCGCCGACAAGCCAAACAAGCCACCCTAGATCTCACTCAAGAGCTGCAAACCGCGATGGAAGGTACTTTGGATCGGGGATAGGGAGACGAGGGGACTGGGGGACTGGGAGATTTCCTTTACCCTTTACCCTTCTTCCCTAAAGCCTAAAACCTAAAACCTAAAACCTAAATCGATCCCCATTTACTCCAAATAAATATTACAATTGAGTTAACAAAATTTAATCACCCTCTCATAGTTCTGGCGTTATCCATGACCGTAATTCCGCCATCGTCCGTGTCTCCCATGGCACCTGTACTCTCGCGCCTAACTAGTCGGCTCAATCGGCTCGAACCCTCTCCCGGTCTGGTAGTAATGCTACTATCTGTCCTGATTGGTGGGGCGGCTGGATTGGGTGTGGTTTTATTTCACTATCTAATCGATCTATTTCATAGTTCCTCTCATACATTGATTGTCGATCGCATCGACGATCTCAAAATGCGGGGGATCGATGGGACGTGGCTATTGGCATTAGTACCAATTTTGGGAGGCATCGTCGTCGGTACGATGCGGTGGTATTGGCGGGATTTTGGACCGAATATGAATTCGATGATTGCCGCTACTCAAGCAGGTAATAAGGTGACTCCGTGGCGGGGACTGGTAAAAATGGTGGCAGCCTCGGTATCGCTAGGAACGGGTGCTTCACTAGGGCCAGAAGGGCCGAGCGTGGAGATTGGGGCAAATCTGGGGATGTTTTTGGGTCAAGCGTTACATGCCTCTCAGGAACGGCAGCGATTATTATTAGGAGCGGGTGCGGCGGCGGGAATTGCAGCAGGATTTAATGCGCCGATCGCAGGTGTGTTTTTTGCCCTAGAAATCGTACTGGGGACAACTTTTGCAACTTCGGCAGTCAGCGTGGTGGTATTGGCTGCGGTAGTAGCCTCGCTAGTGGCGCAAATTGGCTTGGGTGCTAAACCTGCCTTTGCATTACCTGTGTATGAAGTCAAAAGTTTATTCGAGCTACCGCTGTATTTAGTATTGGGTGGCTTGGCGAGTTTCGTGTCATTTGCCTATACCCAGACTGTCGATTTTGCCAGAGCGGCTTTTAGCGGTAAAGTCAGTTATTTAGCTGGGTTGGGGAAAATGCCCCGGTGTTTGACTCCAGTACTCGGCGGTACAATCGTTGGGATTGTCGCCTTAAAATTCCCTCAAGTCACCGGGATCGGCTACGAGACGATCGAAGCCATGTTGCAAGATGTCCAATTTTCGGTACTGTTGCTAGTTTCGATTTTGGCAATCAAAATGTTACTCACCGCCGTAAGTCTGGGGAGTGGTTTAGTCGGCGGTTTGTTCGCCCCCTCGATGTTTTTAGGGGCGACGATGGGGACGATTTATGGTAAATCTTTAGTCTTATTGTTTCCCGCACTCAGCAGCCAGATAGCAGCTCCACCAGCCTATGCAATGGTGGGAATGGCTGCGGTACTAGCGAGTAGTGCCAGGGCACCCTTAACGGCGATTTTACTGATGTTTGAGCTAACCCGCGACTATCGGATCGTCCTCCCAGTAATGGCATGTGTGGGGTTGAGTATTTGGGCGATCGAACGGATGAACCCCAAATCTAAATCGCCAGATAAATTAGATAAATTAGCTCTAAGCGTCCAACCAGATCGAGATCTCGACATCCTCCGAAATTTACGGGTGCGGGATGCGATGGATAGTCATTACGTTAGGTTATCAGAGCGACTCGATTTACTTGCAGCAGGCTCGAAATTAACTCAAAATAACTGTCACAGCGCACTGGTAATCGACGATCGTGAAGAACTAGTCGGAATTGTCACGCTCCATGATGTCAGTCGGGCAATTGCCCACGCCGAAGCAGCTCTCCAACCCAATCGCCTCCTCCATAGCACTATCGGCAGTATTTGTACGAAACATTTATTTTATGCCGATATCGATGAACCGATCGTCGAAGCCATCGATCGAATGACTGCCAGAGGTTTGCACCAATTACCCGTCATCGATAGTTCTCAACCCGATCTGATTGTCGGAATTCTACAGCAAGAACGGATCGCGCTAGCCTGTAGCGTCGCCGCTACCCGTCAAGCCTTGAGTAAATATCAAACTTTACCACCAGCCGTAACAGCAACACTCGATCTCGCCAATTTGCCACATTAGAACGTGCCGATTGCCAATTTAAACTCATCGATCTATTTCGCTTTCTAAATACGTATTTATAAACACCACTAGATACCCAACTTCTTGAAGAAGTCGGGTATTTTCCTTAATATCATGCATAAATATAAAACTAGTATCGATCGCTATATAAATAAGTGGGATAAAATTCTCTTCTCCACCGAACCAGTCGATCGAGATAAAGCAACCAAAGCAGTTATTGATGCTTACAGTGCGATCGATCTACCTCCGCCAGAAATATTTTTCTTGAGCAGTCCATCTTCAGAACAAAATTTATTCTTTCATTCGATCTCGCATGATGATAATCCATATCCTATTCGTGTAAAGTGTTTGATGTATGAGAAAATAATAGCTACTTTACATAAAGCACCCGTCAAAATTATCGATCTAGATCCTCGACTTACATTAGACAATCTCCAATTATATGCTCGTGGTGAAATATTTGAAAATTTGTGCAGTATATTGTATGAACATATTTACGATATTCATTGCGATCGCAATGTGAATTTTCACAAAATATTAGAATATGAGCTTTCAGGAACTAATGTTTGGCCTTTCGATTTTTACATTAACCAAATTAGCTATAAACCTGACATAGAAATATGGAGCATTCTTAGATCGTTATGCGAAGAATGTCCCTATTTAATAACTTATGAGAAGGTTTGTCTAGTTATAGATCGACCTTATGAATTATATCTCGATCGAGAGTTAGTCGCCCATGCTGAAGGTAAGGCTGCGATTAAGTATGCTGATGGGTACGAACTTTATTGCAATCACGGTACTGTCATGCCTGCTAAATATGGAAGAGTTCATCCATCTGAGTGGAGATCGGAATCAATCGTGTCTGATGAAGATAATAACGTTATCAGAGAAGATTCAGAATCAATTATCAGTGTTTTAATGTCTATTGGCTATAAAAAATTTAGTGAAGAGTTGCCAGACCTAAAAAATCGATATTGGACTAACAAAAAAGGATCTCTTAAAATCTATGGTGATTTTATAGAATATTCATTAGGATATATTCCTCGGTGGTTATACTTTCATTATTATGATTATTACAATTTTGGAGAAAGTTACCATGTCACAGAAGAAATTGTAGATTGGGAGGCACATCGTAAACATTTAGAAGGATGGTACGATCGGGAGCAAAGAATTTACAAAAATCTGCCGTTTAAAGTAACTGAGGAGCTAAAAAATTTCTATCGTATGTACGGAGGGGATTATCGATTAGCACCTAGATTAGATTTTCAGCCACTATCGAAGGCCGTCGATAATTTCAAGCCAAGATTAAATGATTATCTATTGCCTATTTCTTATGGCGATCGACAAGAAATATATTACGTTCTTTGTGATAATATCCAAAGACCTACTTCTCTTGTTTATTGTCAATTTCCTAACGAAGAACCGATCGTCTATGCCGAATGTATCAGTAGCTTGATGGCAACGATCGCGCAGTGCTATCGAGACGGCGGTTATTATGTCGCGATTAATGAGCGATCTGGAGAAAAAGAGATCGAGCAGGATTTAGATAAGATCGAGCCAATTTTTGAGAAGTTTAATCCCGAACAAATCGATAATTGGCGAAAAATTTGGAAACCTGTATAGTGGTGCTTTAAAGTCTGAAACCGATCGGTTGTAACCGATCAGATATAAATGCATCATTATAACTCACGATCTTGTTGCAGATCGGGAAAATATTCAGGTGATAAATTATTAGGTAAACTAAGCTCATCTTCGATCGATTCAGCCTCAATAGTAGAGTTGCATTCAACTAATAGTGACTCATAAGACTCTGGTAACTTACCATTAGCAACCATCCTCGAAAAAACTGCATAACAATCTTGACGGTCGCCTTCTTTGCGCGGAAATCCCAACCAGAGGATGACGATCGCCTGTTGGTCTGCAAATGCTCTAAAAAATAATCGATAGCGTTGCGGCAATCCCATTTTTTTGAGACGACCATATTTTTGGAGCGGTTTCCGCAATGCAAAATGACTGGCGAAAGGATCGAGGGAGATTTTGTCTCGAATTCCCACATCTACCGCCTTCAGTAGCTTGACATCGGGATGGCGAACAAAATCTTCTGGCTCTAGTCGCGATTTTAATTCTATTGCTCTACTTGTCAAATTTTCCCACTGAAGCCGAAAATCCGTGTAAAACAGGATCGTCCAACCATGAGCGTTAAACTGGCTCATTCATCTTCATCCACAGTTACACCAGCTAATAATTCATCCATATCATCAGCCATTTGTTGAGTATAGGGAGTCAGCGAATCTGGCTTATCTATGGCAAATTTCATCAAAGTATCGAGAAAAAGCTTCAGCATCAAGCTTTCATCTTCATCCTCATCGTTATCCAAATCATTATCGGGATCGAAATGCACCAAAAAGGTATTTTTATCGACTATTTCAATGTAGCCTTTGGCAGCGACTAAGTGTGGATAATCGTGAGAAAAAGCTTTAGGAAGACGAAAACCGTCTTGGCTGCCGATTTTAGCAGGGCTGATGGCATAATTTTTCGATCGCATAGCTTACCGA
>NZ_JANPLS010000407.1:0-5054 GCF_031422475.1 Chamaesiphon sp. VAR_48_metabat_403 | reverse complement strand
GAAAAGTTCGAGCGGATCTGGCGGCGACTGCATCGATTCTAGCTGGGTTGGTGTTGGATAAGAATCTAGTTAAGCAAATACTACGGAGAGATATTATGCGGGAATCAGCAGTTTATCAGGATATTTTAGCTGAGGGTGAAGTTAAGGGCAAGACTCAAGGGCGAGTTGAGGAAGCCAGAGCGTTAGTCATCAGACAGCTAAATCGGAAGTTAGGAAATGTTAGTCCTATGCTGTTAGCTAAAATTGAAGCTTTGCCACTAGAGCGAGTGGAATCTTTGGGTGAGGATCTATTAGACTTTAGTTCGATCGCAGATTTAGAAGCTTGGTTGAGTCAAAATTGAAGATCGAATCGCTCGATGTTGCTGGTAAAAGATCGGCAATATCGAGATCGTGTCTGGTGTGGTAAAACGACGATCGTTTTCGCTTTATCTAGCTGGTGGAGGCAATCGCTATTACTTCAATCGGATCGCTTTTTGCTCCTATTTGAATGTCGATCGGATCGAGTATGGCTTCAGATTTTGATTGGTCAGAAGACGGCTGGCAATTGCCTAACTTCCACTCCAATTCCAATCGATCGATACAGGCGATCTCCTCATCGGTTGGCGGCTCGATCTCAACTTCCCGACTGCCATCTGGAGATTGTCCGTCAGCCAATTGTTCTAAATACTGATTCAGTGTTAAACCCACATCCCGCGCCTGCTCCCGCAATCTGTCTAACAATGCTGTCGGAATTCTAATCGTTGATGCCAATGATACTGCATCGGGATTAATTTCTCGTTTAATGATGTCGGTAGTAATCTGATGATGTGCTAGGTTCTGGGTAAGATTGCCCCACACCTCACCTAATCGTTCTAATGATAGAGATCTGCCATTGCCAGGGCTTGGGACGCATTACGCGGCAGATTTGAGAACCCCAGAAACACCAATCGAATCGCCACATTCGCCGACTTGATGGCATTGACAACTTGCCACCGACTTAAATTAACCTTGTGCTTACAGAAATCTTTAAAGTCTCTAAACTGCTCATGGCAACGTTTCCACCAACTTTGGTTGCGAAATTTCTCTAAAATTAGCCCAAATTTAATATAGGCATACTGATTAGCAAATAATTCATACTCAGCCGTCTCGATTTCACTCGGACAAAGGTATGAGACATCGATCTGAAATTCTCCGATTAGATGCTCTAGACTAAAATCCAGGATTTCATCATCATTAATAATTGTTTGCATAGTAAACACCCCCTATGGAGGAAACTAGATTAGTCGCTTTTAATCTTCAAAGATCGATGCTTTCAACAGAGAGCATCGGCAATGACGGGCATCTGTGGCTATACTTTAAGTGAGAACGGCTAGTGGAATAGCATCGGTTCTCGAACACTATTAAACGTAGTTTACTCTGCGTTTACAGACAAGTCAACGTATTAAACTAAAATAACCGTGAGATGACGAGCGAACGAGATGACCGACAAGTAATTACATTGAAGGCTTTACGCGAATTGGCTAATTTCAGTCAAAAAGAAATTAGTCAGCGGGTTGGGGTCAATTACACTGCTTATCAAGCTTGGGAGGTTGGTCGGTCTGTGCCTAAGTTTGATAATGCGGTGATGTTGGCACGGGAGTTAAATGTCAGCCTGAAAACTCTAGCAAAATCTATGGGTCAAGATACTACGGAACTTCGCGACGACTTGGGACGTGATGAGCTAGAGATTGAGGATCGACGCTCCTATCGATTAGCAATTTTAGATTTACTCAAAAAAGGACAGCTTAGTCCTGAAGAAAAGACGTTGGTTAAGCTATTAGATCTGCTCATGCGTGAATATGAGATCGATCCTCAACCCACTCTTAGCGAATCCGAGCGAGTTTTGGAATGCTCGATGGCAACTCATGAAGTTAGATCTTAGATCTCATCTCTAACGATCTAAGTTTACGATGGTATCGATCGAACAATTAGATTCTCTGAGATCGCAAATTAGAAACTAACTAAACGATCAAATGTCATCAACCGCGATCGAGAGTAAACAGTCTAACGATCGATCGAGCAATTACAATTCCTGAGATCGCAATTAGAAAACAGCTAACCGATCGAAATCGCATAGCAACATCTAACACGAGCGAATGAATCCAAAGTATGATCGATCCCCTAGAATCTCTCGGCAAGGCTTTATTAGATTTTACCAGCTTTGCAGATTTAGAGGCTTGGCTGAGTCAAAATTAACGATCGCACTAATTAATTGATCTAACCTCAAAATCTCGATCGAGTTAAAGCGATCGAATGTCATTAACCACGATCGATCCCAGTAAAGACGATCGAACAATTACAATCCCTACAATCGTAACTAGAAACCAACTAACCGATCGAAATAACACAGCAACATCTAACACGATCGAATCCAATACAGAGATCGATAGTCTAACGCTCGAACGCGCAAGCGCACCCCCAAGGGTGGTCGAATGAATCCAAAAACGATCGAACAGTTACTATCCCTGCGATCGAGCAATTAGTAACTAACTAAATGATCGAAAGCATAAATCGATATCACTCTAAATAATCAATATCGATCCTAATGCGATCGATTCTAGTATTATCTCGATATCTATAGAAATAAATCCGATCGCGATTGAGTCAAGTGATCGATTAGAGACGATCGCAGTTCTAATGAGAATAACTATCGATCGAGTGAATTAATATGACGATCGAGCAATTAAATATAAATAGCGATTGAGTAGCCATCAACACGATTACCTTGCAGCGCGGCGATGCCAACGAATCATCCTAATGCGATCGATCTAAAGTTTTAGCAATCGAGTCAATAAATAGCGATCGCATTATGCCGATGTACCGAGTAGTTGAGTTTTAACGATCGAGCAAAATTAACACGATTGATTTAACATTACCCGATCGATATCTACAGTAATGATCGAGTATGTCAAGATTGCGAGAACAAGCCAAAGTTTTTTCTCCGCTAATAAAGTAAATTAATAAAGTCCGTGAAGTTTTTTGCAAAACGTACTGGTTCATCTAAACCAAATTTCCAGAAAACAATAGTAGGTTCAGTGTTATCCTCTTGATAATCAAAGCAAACACAATCGCTACCACCTCCAGACGTAATTGGTACCAGAGAATCCGGTAAATCTTCTATCTCTTGCTTACATAGCAAGACATTTTCTGAATCATCATAATTAAAGCTAAGAAAAAGGCCTACTTCCGCATTGAAGCAAACATCATTTATCATCAAGTCAAAATCAGCCTTGCTTATCGGTTTAGCTCCAGCAAACTTCAATGCAAAATCTCTGTAATCTGAAGGAAATCTAATACCAAGTTCTCTCTCTACTAAGTTTATACAATTATTGGTTGTCCCCAATGGAATGTCTGCCCACTCAATAGTATTGATGTCTGACATAGTTGCCTTCTTTAATATCCTAGTTGTGTGTATTAATAAAATTGCATTGCCTATTTACTTTCCATACCACATTTCATATCCCCCGATATGACTCATTCCACGATGAGCACTTGTAGGTATTAATTGCATCCTACCTGGATCTTGATGATGATGCCAAGTGTAACCATCAATCTTCGCTAAACCTCCATTAATATCTCTAATTTGACTATCAGTAAAATTTGATGCTGATAAAGTACCATCTGCTATCTGCTGCCTAATGTTCCTTGTAGATTCTCTCATTTGACCTGTATAGTTGGCTCCATCAATACCTGATTGTGATAGCTTAACTTCAGCAACAGCAATATCATCAAAAACAGGGAATCCTTTGTCATTGAAAACTATTCCTGTTGTTGGATGTCTTTGTCCTGCTAACCTCAAGTTCCATCGATTTGATTGCGGTGGAACAGTTGTAGAAGATACATTATTAACACCATATTTAGTCTCCAAGTTCTGACGAATTTCCTTAGCGTTATAGCACTCATTATGAACGAGCAGACCCAGATCCGAAACAAAATAGGTATGGAAGCCCTGTACCTCAAAATTATAAACCGTAGTCAGTCCACCATGCTTCTCAACCCGATCCACATCCAACCACGACTCAGTTTTAGTCTGAAGCAACGTCCCAGCATGTAGATCCTTCGCCGCTACCCAACCCACATCCGGCACCCAGAACGGATGCTCCTCAGTAGTGGTAATCTTCTCTCCATCAATGTAGATATCGACCAGATTAGTCGTATCTTTGACAAAAGTTTGAAGCACCTGCTTATACTCAATCTCCCCAACCGTATTCGGGTCATCAGATAGCACCCAATCACCAACATGAATATCCTCAATGTTTTTGGTACCGTTGATGGTTTGAATCTCAGTTCCAGCAACAAAACATTGCGTTTTTAAACTGAGGATTGACGCTCCAATCGTTGCAAGTCCAGTAATCCCAACGGTTACTCGCTCAGGCACACTCAACTGACGACCATTTTCACCCACTCCAGTCCAAGCTTGACTGACTTGTCCGCCACCTTGATAAACTCCGATTGCTGCCAATCCAGATTTCACAAATGGAGTAACTGTTTTCACCCAAGGAATAGCCGCTACAGACTTAATCCATCTAAATCCGGCAACTATCTCGCCCCCAAATATAAAAGCCAGAGTCTCATTAGTTTTATCGATATTATCTTCAGTAGCCAAAGAAGAGAGCAATCCCAGCACCGAACCAGTAATCTGTAGGACACCACCAACAATGCCACCTCTATTTTGTCCTCGAACGGCAACACGACTCCAAGACTCTAAACCAGATTGAGCATTACTAGTGACCATATTTCGGAAACTAGTAGCACCATTAGCAATCGCACTACCCCAATAGTCTCCAGCCACTTGAAATGGTTGGGTAATATCGTTCCAACTGGGCAATCCAAACTCACCGCTAGGATCGGTATACATGGTAGAACGATTACCAACATAGCGATACAGATTAGTATCACCAGCCCCAAACCCTGCCGGATCTACACTGATAAACCGTCCATTTGCCGGATCGTAATATCTGGCTCGATAATAATAATACCCTGTCTCCTTATCCTGCTCTCTCCCCGTATATCCATACCGGAACTTCACACTTGGA
>NZ_JANPLS010000406.1:0-38812 GCF_031422475.1 Chamaesiphon sp. VAR_48_metabat_403 | reverse complement strand
AGGCTGTTTGAAAAGTTTTATTTGATACGATTGCAGGCTGTCAATCCTCCTAAATCCCCCTTAAAAAGGGGAACTTTGACTCTTGCTCCCCCTTTTTAAGGGGGCTGGGGGGATTCAATCTATACTTTTCAAACACCCTCTAAGAACGAAGTCTATCCGACTTGTGTATACACGGTAGCCTTTTCAAGGGGGATAGGGGGGATTTCTAGGGTTTATGCTGAAGAGAATTGACTTTTCAGACATCCTCTGAGGTAGCAGGTGGGAGTGTTCACAATGGGCATTGAGTTTGCAGCAAAACTCGTACCGATGTGTGTGGATGGATAAAGCTCAGAGATCGGGCATGGAGATGCAATCTTTCTACATCTGCCTGACAGCCATAGAGTCGATCTCCTAAAATAGCAACACCCAAGCCGCGAGCGTCGGCTGCATGAACGCGTAATTGATGCGTTCTTCCAGTAACTGGGGTAAATTCAATCCGCGTGTAATCGTCGATTTGTGCTAATACCTGAAACTGAGTCAAGCTTGGTTTGCCCAGCTTAAAATCTACTTTTTGGCGCGGTCGATCGAACGGATCTCCCCATAATGGTAACTCGATCGAGCCGCATTCTGGTTCGATTTTACCGCCTAAAATTGCCTCGTATACCTTGTGCGTCTGGCGATCGTGAAACTGCCGACTCAGATGTCGATAAGTTGCTAGATCCCATGTTAATAATAATATCCCCGAAGTATCGCGATCGAGCCGATGCACGGCATAAATTTCGGGATGTAAATCCCGCAGCCTAGTCAACACGCTATCTTGTTTGTCGATCGTCCGCCCCGGTACCGATAATAATCCCGCAGGCTTATCGATCGCAATTAAATATTCATCCTCATAAACGATCGCTAAATCCAACCGATCCGACTGTAAAGACAACCCCGCCAACATGAACCCCATCAACGGCTGACACCGCTCCACACAAGCCTCATAAAACTCCCCCTGAAGCTTTTTCTGCTCATCTCCCACACCCCCCACACTCCCTACACCCCCATTCCCCCACCAAAACTCCGCCATCGCGATCGGATTGAGTCCCTGACTAGCTGCATAATGAAGTAACTTAGGCGCGCAACAATCGCCCGTTCCCGTTGGCATCCCCGCAGGCATTAATTCTCGTAACGAGCTAGATGTGCCCAAAAAATTCATCAGTCGATAAGCATCGTGCATCTGCGCCTGAAGTTGTCGCGATCGCGTTTTGCGTTGTTGTTTCAACGAGCGAATTCGCTCGTCAGTCTGGTCTAAAATCTCCTGGAGCGGCTGTAAAATTGCATCGCGTTCTTGTTTGAGCTGACGGCGTTCTCGTCCATCATGGCGGCTCTGTGCGGCTAGTTTTTCCAGAGAGATCGTTAATTCTGGTTCGGTGAGTTTAGATTCACATCGCGCTCGTTCCTGTTGTCGCCATGCTTTACGCTGATGCTGTTCGATCGATAATTGCTCCAATTTATCGGCAAATTCTGCGGTTAATCGTTCTAGTTCTACTCGTTCGCTAGTTCGATCTAGATCGATTAATTCCTGTTTCATCCGTGCCAAGTCTGCTAGCGTATCAGCCTCGGAGATCGCCACTCGCTCACGCCCTGGAATTGGCGGTACCCAGCCATTGACAACGGCTTCGCCATTTAATAATCCTGAAAAAGCCTTAATAAATCGATATTCATCCCGATCTGTCTTGACTAACAGCAAGCCGTACATCTTCCCTTCAGAATTAAATCGCCGATCTCGTGCTAATTCCAACATTAAATTCCGAGCGATTTGCTCTACTGCTTTAGTACGCGGTAATTTCAACAGTTCGCCACTAGCGGGATAATAACCTGTATACCAATAGGTTGGCGTTGAGTCGATCGGTTGTTGACAGAATAAATCGACACGATCTTCGAGAATTGAATCTAGCATTATCGATGATTATTTTATGTCCTATTCCCGCGATCGGTTGACTGAAATAGCCGCCGTCTTTTTGAAACTGGGTACGATCGGATTTGGCGGGCCAGCGGCGCATCTTGCCATGTTAGAATCCGAAATTGTCACTCGTCGCCAGTGGATAACCCGCGCGCAATTTTTAGATCTCATCGGTTTGACAAATCTAATTCCAGGGCCAAGTTCTACCCAAGTAGCGATTTATATCGGTTATTTGCGTGCTGGTTGGCGGGGATTAATAATTGCGGGAATTTGTTTTATCTTACCTGCGATGGCGATCGTCTGGGCACTGGCGATCGGGTACGAGCAAACGCGGGAACTGCCGCAAATTATCGCGATCTTTGTTGGCATCGTCCCCGTAGTTGTAGTATTAACCCTGCAAGCGACCTTAAAATTAGGTCGATCGGCACTTAAAAATATCTCGACAGGAGCGGCTGGAGTTGGTGCGATTTTTGGTTTGGGCTATTTAAATCTAAATACTTTATTGGTACTATTCTTGGCTGGATTTGGGGTGATGCTGTTGCAAAATTGGCGTGGTTGGGGACAAGGTTTATCCGCAATTTGGTTGCCCAGAATCGAATTACCGATCTTAGCCATTTTCCCAGTAATTACGTCTCATCCTGCATGGCTGGATGTATTCGCGATGTTTCTCAAAATTGGGGCGACAATTTACGGTGGTGGTTACGTGTTACTGGCATTTCTTCAACCAGAATTAGTCGATCGTACCCACTGGTTGACATCCCAACAACTGCTCGATGCGATCGCCATCGGGCAAGTTACACCTGGTCCCTTATTTACCACAGCCACATTCATTGGCTACCTCCTGGCGGGACATGCAGGGGCGATTGCCGCCACAACTGGGATCTTTTTACCAAGTTTTGGTTTCGTTGCACTGGTGACGATTTGGGCACCAAAACTACGCCAGTCGAGGTGCTTTAGCAGTTGGTTGGATGGCGTTAATGCTGGTGCCTGGGGGGCGATTGTGGTGGTTGCTTATCGATTAGGAACGAGTACATTAACAGACTGGCAAGCAATTTCGATCGCCGCGATCGCTTCAGGGTTACTCTGGAAATGGCGGCTCGATCCAATTTGGTTAATTATGGGTGGCGCAACGAGCGGGATCGTGGGACAATTGGCTCGATCTCATCATTAAAACTTCCGTGTTTACTGCCAATTGTAACCAAACTAATCTGGTTAGTTCGGATAATATTCATAGCAACCTTTAGTTCTAATACTAGCTCTCAACAATAGAATTTCTGTGAGGATTTAAATTGACATGCATTTCGACCTACCAACATTAATTAAGACTTTTGGATATCCATTAGTATGGGGAATTGTATTTGCAGAGTCAGGCTTATTAGTTGGGTTTTTATTGCCAGGGGATAGCTTATTGTTCGTCGCTGGATTTTTATGTTCTTTGCCCCAAACCGGACTAGATATCAGCGTAATGGCGTTCGGTTGCTTTGTATTTGCAGTTTTGGGCGATAGTGTCGGCTACTATACGGGCAAAAGATTCGGTCGTAAATTATTCGATAAAGAAGATTCTAAATTTTTCAATAAAAAACATTTAATCGCCGCCGAAGACTTTTTTGAGAGCCAAGGTAAAACAGCACTCATCCTCGCAAGATTTATGCCATTCGTCCGCACCTTCGCACCGATTGTCGCCGGAATTGCTGCCATGCAGTACCGGACATTCATGACATACAACGTTGTCGGTGGTTTTGGTTGGGGCATTGGCTTAACAGTACTGGGCTATTTTTTAGGCAAAATTATTCCAGCCGAACAGCTCGATCGCTATTTAATCCCGATCGTGCTACTAGTTATGTTTATCTCGCTAGCACCCTCAGTTATCCACATGCTCAAAGCACGGCAACGCAATAAAAATTAGGAGCCGATCGAATTGAGGTAGCTATTGTTACAGATTGTTGAGTTGTTTCTCATAACTGTAGTGTCTGGGGAAGCGATCGGTTTATGATGAAACTCGAAATTGTTAATTAACTAGGAAAAGCTCCAATGCTTGACTCTTTTTCCAGAGCGGTAGTTACCGCAGATGCTAAGACTGCTGCGATCGGTGGTGCTGACCTCAACGCACTCAAAGGTTTCATTGCTGAAGGCAACAAACGTTTAGATGCAGTAAACGCAATTGCTAGTAACGCTAGCTGTGCGGTATCTGATGCTGTTGCTGGGATGATTTGCGAGAACCAAGGCCTAATTCAAGCTGGTGGTAACTGCTATCCTAACCGTCGCATGGCTGCTTGCTTGCGCGACGCTGAAATCGTTTTACGTTATGTCACTTATGCTCTATTGGCTGGTGATGCTTCCGTTCTCGACGATCGTTGCTTAAACGGTTTGAAAGAAACTTACGCAGCATTGGGAGTACCTACAACTTCCACCATCCGTGCCGTTCAAATCATGAAAGCTGCTGCATTGGCTCACATTAACGACACCAATACCGAAGCTAACGGCGGTAAGAAGTTCGTTCAAATGGGTGCTGCTAAAGGCGACTGTTCCGCACTAACTTCTGAAGCTGCTTCCTATTTCGATCGCGTAATCTCTGCACTCAGCTAGTAGACGAAAGCTATCGTTACAAGTTGACCGCGCATTGAAACAAACTATCAAAATATTTTTTCTGGAGTTATCCGAACATGAAATCTGTAGTTACCACAGTGATCGCTGCTGCTGATGCGGCTGGTCGTTTCCCTACTTCTTCCGATTTAGAATCCGTACAAGGTAGCATCCAACGCGCTGCTGCTCGTTTAGAAGCTGCTGAGAAATTAGCTGCTAACTTAGACAACGTAGCTAAAGAAGCTTACGATGCTTGCATCAAAAAGTATGGCTACTTGAACAACTCTGGCGAAGCTAACGAAACTCAAGTTAAAAAAGACAAGTGCTTGCGCGACATCAAACACTACATGCGTCTGATTAACTACTGTCTAGTTGTCGGTGGTACTGGTCCTTTGGACGAATGGGGTATTGCTGGTGGTCGTGAAGTCTACCGTGCATTAGACCTACCTACCGCTCCTTACGTTGAAGCTCTTCGTTTCGCTCGTACTCGCGGTTGCGCTCCTCGTGACATGTCCGCACAAGCATTGGTTGAATACAATGCTTTACTCGACTACACCATCAACTCCTTATCCTAGTTTGGAGCTAGCAAGGGTAATTTAGGTTATCCGAGCGATAAAGGGGCTTTCGATCTGTTGCTTTGCCTGATGGTTGAGCGAAAGATCGAGAGCCTCTTTTGAATGTTTGGGGATAGGGGATAGGGGATAGGGAATAGGGAATAGATAGATCTGTAGGTTGGGTTGAACGAATGTGAAACCCAACTGGCTCAACCAGATATTTTAGGTGTTGGGTTTCGCCTTGCTCAACCCAATCTACGGGCATAAAATAAATTATGACTAATAAACGTTTTTTTAATATATTTAATCTGACCGAAGCCGAAGCGATCGAGCTATTAGATACACCTTTAGATAAACTTGCTGAAGATGAATCTCGCTATGTCGCAGCTTCGCATTTAATTAATTTTCCCACAACAGCAGCGATCGATGCCCTGATTCGAGCGATCGATAATGATAATCCCGAACTCGATAATCGGATCGTGCGGCGTAAATCGGTAGAAACATTGGGCAAACTTCAAGCCAAACAAGGATTACCCGCCATCCGCAACTGCTTGGGCGAATCGGACTGTTATACTGTCGAGAATGCCGTATGGGCGATCGGCGAAATTGGCACTGAAGATCCAGAAATATTATCAGAAATAGCGCAAATATTAGATCGTGAAGGTCAAAATCATCGCGTCATTATTCATACTTTAGTCAAGCTTAATTATTTACCAGCACTCGATCGAATTCGCACCTTTACCGCATCGCCAGACGAATCTACGGCTAGTGCGGCAATTGCGGCGGTGTGCCGATTTACAGGCGACTATACCCAAATGGCACGGGTGATGGAATTTTTATTCCATCCCAGTCGTAATGCCCGCCGCGCTTGTATCCAAGATCTGATCGATACTAATTATTATCCCGCAATTAGTACGATCGCCAGATGTCCGGTATCGATTGTCTTTCGATTGCGGGCGATTCGGTTATTAGCCAATAGTGGCATCGAACGCGGCGAGATCGAATTTGCCGATATTCAATCGAGCTTAGAGCAAACTTTACTCGATCGACCCCAGGATTTAGAATTAATTCATGAATACGATCTACCCCCGACACTAGAATTTTTGATTCGGCAGTTATATGAGACTGATTTTGGACTGTGTTATTTAGCCACGCAAACTATTTTAGATAACTTTGCCGAGCTTGCGCCTGCGGCTTTACTAGCCACTTATGAAGCAGAGGCATACAACGATTATGGCGCGCATTACCATGTCATGAAGTTATTCGGGTGGCTCAAATATGCACCGGGTTACGATTTATTAGTCGAAGCCCTAAATAACCGCGAACCACAATTCCAAAAATCTCGCGCCGCCGCCGCATTAGCTTTAGGCGAACTCGGCGACAAGCGCGCAATACCGTTACTTGTTGCTAGTTTAGATACTAAAATCTGGGATTTGAAATATGCAATTTTGATGGCATTAGCTAAACTCGGCGATGCCAGCGGACGAGAAATTACAGCTAATGACGACGACTGGCTCATCCGCGCTCGTGCTGCTGGGGAGCATTAATAGCCCTCATCCCCAACCCTGTCTTGTCTCGCTAAACCGTCGGGGATCCCGACGTTCGCGGAGCGTCTCCGTCAGGAGAAACGCGAGCCGCTTCTCCCTGAGGGAGAAGGAAGCCGGATCTACCGTCTTGATTGCCTAAAACCTAACACCTAAAGCCTAAAGCCTAAAGCCTAATACCTAAAACTTATGGATTTATTATTCGATCGACTCAAACATCCCAATCCTAATTTACGAGATCGAGCCATGATAGAAATAGTCGAAACTCGCGATGAGACGACAATTCCTCGCCTAATGAGCATCCTCGATGAAGATGATACCACCTATCGACGGGCGGCAGTCAAAACCATCGGCGCGATCGGGATGGATACAATCCCCTATTTAATCGATATCTTAGCCACCAGTCAGAATGTTACCGTTAGAGGTAGTGCTGTCAAAGCCATCGCCCAGGTAATTGTTAATTATCCCGAAGAACCGCTATCGCCAGCGGGATTAGCGTGCCTGAAAACATCGATGAGCGATGAAAATCCCGTGGTGAATATTGCAGCAGTAATGGCATTAGGGCAACTCGGAACCCCCGCGTTTGAAATGTTAGTAGAAGCTCTTCAGACAACAGATAACATCGCACTGCAAGTCACATTAGTAAATACTCTAGCCTCCATTGGCGATATCCGTGCCGAGCCGATTTTACAAGCAGCAATTCAGGACGATAATCTCGATGAGTACGTCCGCGAATCGGCGGTAAGTGCCTTACCCAGATTGGAACAAACGATTAAATACAAAGAAATGAAAGCAGCACGAGGTAATTAGATTCGATCGATTTCAGGTAAGCACAACGATTGAAATCGTTGCTAGTGATGTAAAGTCCGCCTACGCGGACTAATCAACTACTTACCTAACCGAGAAGTATTGCGCCTACGCTGACTAAAGGGCTTGCAATTTAATAAACTACCACTGGGTTTAGGTTGTGCCTAAGCTTTAAATAGATTAGTCCTCTCTTTATTCCCTCTGCGCTCTCTGCGCCTCTGTCTTGATTTGCTAAACCGTCGGGGAACCCGACGAGCGCAAATCGCTGCGGTTAAAAAAGATGTCTAGACAGTAATAAATTTTAACTGCGATCTATACTCTTCCGACGAAATAAAATCACCATTATGGAGAAGGCTTAGGAGTCGAACTTGGCGATGTACTCGGCTTAGGCGCAGGTTTAATCGCTTTCGGTGCGTTGGTGTAGCCTCCGCTTTGCGGAATCGGTAATTTAGCAACTCCCGGTTCTTTTTTGAGTGAAACAAATAAATCGAAGCGATTGCTAGATTCATCTAAAATCGCACTAGTAACACCCAAACTTTTTACGGCTTTTAATCCAGCTTTAACTTCTGGAGACATATAAGGTAAAAGTAAATTACCCGCATTAATCGTTCGATCGACATCGATGAAAAATTGCCCGTTATGAGTTGTTAAACTCGATTTAGTCGCTTGTTGAAACAGGGTAGAATCAGCCAGCGATTGTTGGGGCTTTGGTAAGAAAATAGGCGTAACAGGCGCGCCCAAATTTAAGAAAGCAACATTGCGATCGAGCCAGCCATGACTGGCAGCGGTAATATTTAACGGCGATGTCCAATTAACTACATCTTGCCCATTTACTTTAGCTTTGGCAATTTTAAAAATCTGTTTTTGCCCCATCGTATTATCGAGCCGAGCGAAAGCTTTTTCGGCAGTAGATCGATCGCTAACTTGTTGCATAACCACTAAACCCGCCCCAAATTCGGTATCAATTCTATCGGATTTAGGCACGATCGCGGCGGCAAATGCACCTTTACTCCAATTCAATATTTCTGACTCTAGTTCTAACCCTGTCAGATTTTCCAGATTTTTAACCAGATCTGCGGGTTTAACAGGGGCAATGGGGTTGGTATCGGCACTGCGGGCATAGTCTTGCCACAATCGCTGTAAATTGCCGCCAGAAACCATCACGAGCGTGGTTGCAGGCAAATTGGCGGCGAAGTTTTGACCCTGATTTTCGACTACTAACTTTTGCTTGGTGTTGGGTTTGAGCCAAGAAATTCCCTTCCAGGCGATGCCTTCTGCTTCGAGTCTGGCATTAGCCGCTATACCTTGCTGTACTTGGGCTTGAGCTAATTTATCAGCAGCTAAATTTTGGGGCGAGTTTGCCGCAGCTACCGCCGTAGCGACGGGAATATTTGCATATACCTGCACGAACGGTCGATCGATTTCAATTTCGGTTAGAGCTTTGGTGTAACCTGGTACGACGAGCAGCGATTTACCGCTTTGTTGGGCATCGATAACCCGTTGCAATCCAGGCTTATCGCTGGCAATGGCAACAAAATTGTCCAGCATCGCGATCGCCATCGTCCCCGTCTTGCGCTTAAATTCGCGAATGGCAACCCCTTTATAGTTACTTTCGACTAAATTGGCATCAACTGGAGTTTGGTGCTGTTCTACGGCTTTTTGGGCGGCACCGCGATCGACAATCGGCAGAATAACAACTGTTTGCGAGGTGGGGATTTTGGCGCGATCGGATTTACTAGAAACCGCACCGGGATTATTCAGCACCCCTAATAAAACTTGCTTGCCAACCCACGGCTGAATATCGCGTTGATAGTCATACCCATAGTTAGTTAAAAAATTAGTTTGAAAGTTGGCTAATTGCTGTTCGATTACGCCGCGACTGATGGGGATGCCAAATTCTGAGAACTTTTGCCACTGGACTGGATCGGTGGAGATCGCGATCGATAGAAGTGTATCCTGTGGTAATAAACTCACGCCATTGCTGGTATCTAGTCGATTAGAATTGCCCGATAACAACCTCCATCCGCCTGCTGCTAAAGCGACAAGCAGACTAGCCGCACCCACACCAACTACCACCCGCCTGATTTGCTGTTGCTTTTTGCTGACAATGGGTTGCCTAGACTTCTGGTTGGGCATTTTGTTGGGCATCTCGATCTCGTTAAATGTTCGTGCGATTGGTAGTTAGGAATTCGATCTGGCAAAAATCCTGAGTCTGATGCTATCACAAGAAGTCCTGCTCGATTGGATGTATCGAAAGATTGTGAAAACTAATGCCACCAGATGGCGATCTCAATTGCCACTACCGCACCGATAATTGTATTAATAACATTGACAAGTTCGTTACTGAGCCAGTCGATTTCTGACTGTAAGGTCGCACCGATAACGCTTTCGAGATTAGTGGCAATAAAAGACGCGATCGTGCAAATTATTACGCCAGTAAATGTAATTAGCCCCAGACTATAAGCAACTAAACAAATTAAAATCCCGCCCACGATTCCCGCCAGCGTTCCTTCTAAACTAATTGCCCCTTCCGTACCTCTAGGGACGGGTTTTAAGGTCGTAATTAGATATGTACTTTTACCATAAGCCTTACCAACTTCGCTGGCTGTCGTATCTGCTAATTTAGTACTAAAACTGGCGACATAACCTAATAATAGAAAAGATTCCCAGCCAGCATCGAGCCAACCTAAGTTAATTGCCGCTACCCCGATCGCACAGATCGTAGCAGCAAACGCCGAACCCCAAACATTTTCTGGCCCTCTCGCACCGCCGCGTTTTTCGGCAATGCCTTCAGCTTCTTTTTGTGCCATCCCAATCCGAGTCACCGCCGAACCGACTAGAAAATAAAACATTACCACCCCATAACCGCGCCACCCTAAAGTCCCCCACACAACTACACCCAATCCCCAAGCATTAATTAATCCAGCAGGAGTTAATAGCTTTTTAGGGATAATAGTGGCAATGATTAATAAAACTGAGTTTAAACCGATCGCGACTAACCAAGGATTAGAGCCGATCTCGTTCGACCAATTTGGTAATGTATTTAACATAGTTTAGACAAATATTTACTGCTGAGTCGATCGGGTAGTAAAATTGATTTTCAGACGGTTAAGATCTTATCGATCTCGTGTTTATCCTAGCAATCGTCGGCAATTTGGTAAATTTTGCATCAATTTTCAATCGTTTTCTCTGTAGTAAATTTGCTCGATCGATCGCCGCCAACTGTTGATGTATACGGCTTCTATCGCACCTTCAGGAATAACACGTAGAACAGATTCGAGATCGAACATGGGTGCTAGTCGATCGTGCGGAGTGATAAATTCGATATTTTCCTGTAACCTAAGGAAAGATCTAAGTTTAAATATATTTACAAACTGCATCTATGATAGCAACTGCACTGAAACACGAAGTCAAGGATTTATCGCTCGCACCCCAAGGCAAACAACGGATTGAGTGGGCTGGGCGAGAAATGCCCGTGCTACGTCAGATCCGCGACAGATTTGCAGCAGAAAAGCCTCTAGCTGGAATCCGCGTCGTCGCTTGTTGCCACATTACCACTGAAACCGCTCACCTCGCGATCGCCATCAAAGCCGCTGGTGCTGATGCAATCTTGATTGCTAGCAACCCTCTCTCCACCCAAGATGATGTTGCAGCTAGTTTAGTTGTCGATTATGGAATTCCCGTATTCGCCTTCCGGGGTGAAGACGAAGCTACTTACAAACGTCACGTTCAAACCGCTCTAGATCACCGCCCCAACATCATCGTCGATGATGGTTGTGATGTAGTCGCCACAATGGTTCAAGAACGCCAACACCAACTCAGCGAACTAATCGGTACTACCGAAGAAACCACTACAGGTATCGTTCGTCTCGAAGCAATGTTCAAAGCTGGAGTTTTGACATTCCCGGCTGTCAACGTCAATGACGCTGATACCAAGCATTTCTTTGACAACCGTTATGGTACCGGACAATCTACCTTGGACGGTATCGTCCGTGCAACCAATATTCTGCTCGCTGGTAAAACCATCGTCGTCGCTGGTTACGGCTGGTGTGGTAAAGGTACCGCCATGCGTGCCCGTGGAATGGGTGCAAACGTCATCGTGACTGAGATTGACCCTACCAAGGCAATCGAAGCCGTTATGGACGGTTATAGCGTCATGACAATGGCAAAAGCAGCAATTGTCGGCGACATCTTTATTACCGTTACTGGTAACAAGCACATCATCCGTGCCGAACACTTCGACGCGATGAAAGATGGTGCGATCGTTTGTAACTCCGGTCACTTTGATATCGAAATCGATCTTAAAGCTCTCTCCAGCAAGTCTTCTGGTGTCAGCACCGTTCGTAACTTCACTGAAGAGTACAAACTCAACAACGGTAAATCTATTATTGTCATCGGTGAAGGTCGTCTCGTCAACCTCGCCGCAGCAGAAGGACACCCCAGCGCAGTGATGGACATGAGCTTCGCCAACCAAGCGATGGCTTGCGAATACCTCGTCAAAAACAAAGGCGAACTGACTCCTGGCATCCACTCTATCCCCGTCCATGTGGATAAAGAAATCGCCCGGATGAAGCTCGAAGCAATGGGCATCCAAATCGATACCCTGACTAAAGATCAAATCGATTACGCTAACTCCTGGACTTCTGGTACCTAGATTAGATCTTAAAGATTAGCTAGTTTTTAAAAAGCACAGGTCATAATTTGACCTGTGCTTTTTTAGATGCAAGATTTCCTTATGTCATCAAACTTTTGTGCTACTCAGGTTTAGCAGTTTTCTTGACCCAGCCAAAGATCTGTTCTACAGTTAGCTCAATCGAGCTAGCAAATGCTGGTACAGGTAGCATAGTACTTGGTTCATCGATAATTTGAAAAGTTCGATCGATTCCCATCACAAATACCGATCGTTCTCTAGGATCGATTAGCCAGCCCATTTGGGTTCCATAAGCTAGGCAGTGATTAATATTCTTTAGTACTTTAGTAGTACTTTGGTCTGGTGAAAGTATTTCGATCGTCCAGTCAGGAGGAATACTAAAAACATTTTCAATATCTCCATTCTCATCACTGGGAATTCTAGCATCTTCAAACACAGTCAAATCGGGCAAAATCGATCTACCGCCAAAAGTACACCGCAATTCTGAAAAGGCTGTAGCAATTCCTTTTCTTCTCAAAGCTTGATTTATTTCCATCCCAAGTTCGAGCTGGATGATGCTATGTTGTCCTTGGGGCATAGGTTTTTGAATAATTTCACCATCGATGTATTCGCTTGCAGGCTTAGTATCTGGGAGATCCAAGAATTCTGCTAGGGTGATTTGTCTAACTGGGGTTTGAACCATTTGCGACATGCTCCAAAAGTCTTACCTATATTATGCCTTAGTGAAATACTTAACGATCGGGATAATTAACAAATGAATGAGCAATCAAGATTCAGAGAAGAAGCAATCGCCGAGTTTACCAGATCGTGGTCTCAACGCAGAGGTATTGAATCGATCGATTGTAATGTTATTGCTACATTCGTTCGCACACCATTGAACCAATTGTCTGATTTTCTTGCCGAAAAAGCGGTTTCCACAAAAAGAGATGTTGTTGGTTTGGAGATTGAATTATCTAATAATTATGTGTTTGCCTTCCAGCTAGTTGACCATGACTGGTCAATTATTCTTGATGAAGCAAATACATCATCATTAATGCCAACACTAGCGGAACTTTCTCAGCAACTGGGACAATCTATCGACCTGACAATGAGCTATCGTTGTTGCACGATATCCTACAATCTATATGAAGATGGAGAAGTTATTGAGTCTTTTGCTGGGGAGGAAGGTGAGCCAGAAGGTTGGTTTGATGGCTTATCAGATGGAGGCTATCAAGGATATGTATTATCACCTAACCCTGACTATCCTGAATACAAACAAGTTGCCTACTTTAAGTCTCGCCGTCGGCAGGTGACAGCCGCAGAAATTTGGGATATTTGGGACTTTCCAGAACGGTTTATGTGTGAAGCTGGGGCGTACGATCCGGCTATCGATTTAGACTACTTATTAGGTTATGATTTGTCCGAGTGCTATCGCTATAGAGTTCAAAACCCTGGCTTAACCCTTATTCTCGACCCTACAACTGAAGATAAAATAACGTCAGTGCCAGATTTAGTTAGAGTTGATTACTTTGATTTTGGCATTTAGTTTATTAGATATGCTCTAGGGTGGGCACTATCCCTTCCGAACTGTTAACCAATCTCGTCAGATTTTGGGAGATTAGCTAGTTTTTAAAAAGCACAGGTCAAATTATGACCTATGCTTTTTTAGATGCAATATTTTCATATGAGGTCGGATCTTTGTGCTATTCAGGTTTAGCAGTTTTCTTGACCCAGCCAAATATCTGTTCTACAGTTAGCTCAATCGAGCTAGCAAATGCTGGTACAGGTAGCATAGTACTTGGTTCATCGATAATTTGAAAAGTTCGATCGATTCCCATCACAAATACCGATCGTTCTTTAGGGTCGATTAGCCAGCCCATTTGGGTGCCATAAGCTAGGCAGTGATTGATATTCTTTAATACTTTAGTAGTACTCTGGTCTGGTGAAAGTATTTCGATCGTCCAGTCAGGAGGAATACTGAAAACATTTTCAATATCACCATTCTCGTCATAAGGAATTCTAGCCTGTTCAAAAACAACGACATCAGGGACAATCGATCTACCGCCAAAAGTACAGCGTAGCTCTGGAAAAGCTTGAGCGATACCTGCCTCTGAGAGAATTGGATCGATCGCAAATAACAACTTTTTCTGAATGATGCTATGTTGTCCTTGAGGCATAGGTTTTTGAATAATTTCACCATCGATGTATTCGCTTGCAGGCTTAGTATCTGGCAGATCCAAGAACTCTGCTAGGGTGATTTGTCTAACTGGGGTTTGAACCATTTGTGACATGCTCCAAAAGTCTTACTAATATTATGCCTTAGTGAAATACGATGGTGAAGATATCCCACAGGTGACATAGAGCGGGATACGTAAGAGTGGGATGGCATACTCCGACAAGTAACTCACTGTAACAACGAGATCGATCTAGAAAGCACTAAAATGAAAGAAGCCAGACTCTGAAACCTGGTACCTTGCCAAGCGTCCCGATCCGTTGGCGCAGCCTCTCCATTAGGAGAATCGACGAATGACACGCCGCTAACACTCGACTTTCCCTCTTTTACCTTTAGCCAGCCTGCTCCATCACGATATGAACATTCTCAGCGATTTACTTTTACAAAAGCAACAACCCACCCGCGAAAAGAAGCAACAAAAAGGCATCCAGATTAAAACGGAGCGGGAAATTGCCATCATGCGCCAATCTTCGCGGATTGTCGCCACAGTTTTAAAAGAAATTTTCGGGATGGTGGAGCCAGGGATGACAACAGCCGATCTCGATGCTTATGCCGAAAAGCGAATTCGGGAGATGGATGCAATCCCTAGCTTCAAAGGCTTATATGGATTCCCCGCCTCGATTTGTTCGAGCATTAATAACGAAGCGGTGCATGGTATCCCCAGCCGCAAGAAAGTCATCAAGCAAGGCGACGTGCTTAAAGTCGATACTGGAGCCTATTTTCAGGGGTTTCATGGCGACTCCTGCATCACGATCGGCGTTGGTACTGTCACACCTGCTGCTGCTAAACTAATCCAAGTTGCCGAAGAAGCCCTCTACAAGGGCATAGAACAGGTCAAAGAAGGTGCTTACTTGCTCGACCTCGCTGGCGCAATTCAAGACCATGTAGAGGCGAATGGCTTTAGTATCGTCGAAGATTTTACCGGGCATGGAGTCGGGCGTAATTTGCATGAAGAACCATCGGTATTTAATTTCCGCACGCGCGAGATGCCTAATGTAAAACTCAGAGCGGGCATGACGATCGCGATCGAACCGATTATCAACGCCGGATCGAAGATTACTAAAATGATGCCAGATAAATGGACAGCCGTCACTGTCGATAAATCTCTATCGGCACAGTTCGAGCATACTGTTTTAGTCACCAAAGATGGTTATGAAATTTTAACCGATCGCAATCTAGTCTAACTAATTAATACCATCCATTTAAATCCCCGACTTTTCAAAAAAGTTGGGGATTTGTTTTTGGCTTGGCTTGTGCAGGTTGAAAAAGTAGCATAAGCCGATCGTCAAACCCATCAATATCGATCCAAAATGGAGCAGAAGCAATAAATCATATCTTATTTTATTATGTATTCCAGCTTTGCAGTTTTTAATTCTGGATTAATTTTCATCGCTTTATTAGCATTCGGTTTGTTAAATTGGTTTCAGATTCCGGCTGGTAATCTGTGGGATTGGGCGATTGGGATTGGCATTTTTGAATGGACGATCTTAATTGTTACGGTACCCTGGAATATTTATTTTAAGGCTAAGACTGTAGCTCAAACAGGTGCAGAATCTCAGCTTCAAGGTATCGAAGTCGAAGATCGTCAGCTTCAATATGCTAACGGCGTTGCAACTAAATCTCTAGTAGTCGCGATCGGGTCGCACGTAATCACCGCAGGTACCTTATACTGGCTGGCAATTAGTGGCATTACACCATTAGGTTATTGGAGTTCGATCGGGGTATTATTACTAACATTATTACGTCCGGCAATTAGCACTTATGAGTATTTAGCCGAGCGACTATCAACGATGCAACAGCAATTTACTTACCCGCGCAATGATATTTTAGAATTACGCGATCGGTTTAGCCAATTAGAAGATAGCGTAGAAAGATTGACCGATCGATTAGATCCCGATAATGATACATCTTGGTTGAGTCAACAAAATTATCGCTGGGAAACCAATCGCGAAGAAATTTCTAAATTAACTGTTGCGATCGCCAATCTCAAAGCCACTAATGAATCAGAGCATCAACGATTAGCACAAGAAGCCAGACAAGCAATCTCCCAAATTACCGTCGATGGTCAATTTCTGGAACATGCGCGTGAATTAATTCGGTTTTTTAAGACAGCTTAGGTTGAAATTTATGAACTTGGATAATATTTTACTAATTATCATCGGTGTAATTGGGATCGGATTTTGGCTGTTCCTGTTGACAGGTTTCACTTTTGTGATGACATTACATCCTGCTGGAACAGCTCCTGAAAGATTGAAGTGGTTAGCTATTGGTAAATTTTTATATTTACCACTCATGTTGTCGATTGCAGCGATTGGATTTGGTATTTACAGTTGGCTATGATAATTTATCCTCGGATATTAGTAATTATCTGTGCTAAATTATCTAACATCAATAAGTGAGTTTTCACCTAATCTCCAAAACTAAAGCCTAACTATGATTCCTGGCGAAATAATTGCTCTATCTGGTGAGATCGAATTAAATGTCGATCGTCGATCGATCTCATTAACAGTTGCAAATACTGGAGATCGACCGATTCAGGTTGGTTCTCACTATCATTTTTATGAAGTAAACGCCGCCTTGCAATTTGACAGAGCATCGACGAGAGGAATGCGGCTGGATATTCCGGCTGGTACTGCCGTCAGATTCGAGCCAGGAGACGAGAAACAAGTCCGATTGGTAGATTTAGCAGGCTCTCGCGAAATCTATGGCTTCAACGCCCAAATCGAGGGTAGACTGGCGGAGTGAGGACAAGTTACACCTTAAATCAGCAACGCCAAATTAATTAATCGAGATTTTCAGCAGCAATGTAGTAAGTCAGTTTACAATAAAAAGCTGCATCTTCCGCACAGCCGCTCTCATATGCTCGAACCCTCACCACGTCCGTCGATTCCTACTGCTACTTGGCAACGTCAATTCGATTGCGGGTGGGAAAAGCCCTATACTGTCCGCTATGAGAGCAATCTTGACGATGGGCCATTTCATGGGATGCCATTGGGTGGGTTTGGTGCGGGTTGTATCGGCAGATCTCATCGGGGGGAGTTCAATCTGTGGCACATCGACGGTGGCGAACATGTTTTTAAAAACCTTGCCGCTTGTCAATTTAGCGTCTTCGAGCAATTAGCTAATGGCGATAGTCAAGCTTATTGTATGTCTATAAAATCGCCTGAAGATGGCAGTTTCAATCGCTGGCAATGGTATCCTCAAACGACACCAGCAGGGCAAGGAACGGGGACTTATCAGGCTTTATATCCCCGGAGTTGGTACAGTTATGAGAATGTCTTCCAGGCGCAATTAACTTGCGAACAGTTTTCACCAATTTGGGCGGATAATTATCAGGAGACTTCATATCCGATCGCGGTATTTGAATGGACTGCTCATAATCCGACGGATAAACCGATTACTCTGAGCATTTTATTAAGTTGGGAAAATACAGTCGGTTGGTTTGCAAATACTAATCCATCTAGTAAGGTCGAAATTCGCGATGATGGCAGCCCAGTATATGATTATCAACCCCGCATCGGTGAAAGTGAGGGCAATTATAATCAGTGGATTGTCGATAATTATCGAGTCGGTTGTCTGCTCGATAAAGCACACAAATCGGACGTACCTAGCGAAGGTGAGGGGCAATGGTCGATCGCGAGTATCGCTAATCCGAGTGTAGAAGTATTTTATCATTCGCGATGGAATCCGATCGGCAATGGTGGCGATATTTGGGATAGTTTTGCCGCCGATGGTTCGTTACCAGATATCGATGATGAAAGTGTGGCTAAAGCAGGCGAACGAATTGCGGCTGCGATAACTATTCGCTTTACAGTTAAACCCGGACAAACTAAAAAGATCCCGTTTATTCTGGCTTGGGATTTCCCGATTACCGAATTTGGTAAAGATGTAAATTATTATCGTCGGTATACCGATTTCTTCGGTCGATCGGGTGAAAATAGTTGGGCGATGGTGCGGACTGCTCTCAAACATTACGATACTTGGCAAGAGCAAATCATTAACTGGCAACAGCCCATTCTCGATCGATCCGATTTGCCCGATTGGTTTAAGATGGCGTTGTTTAATGAGTTATATTTACTCACCGATGGCGGTACCTTATGGACTGCTGCTGACGATCGCGATCCGGTGGGACAATTTGGGGTGTTAGAATGTTTAGATTACCGCTGGTATGAAAGTTTAGATGTTCGTTTATATGGTTCTTTTTCAGTTCTCTTACTCTGGCCGAAATTAGAGAAATCGATCTTGGTTGCTTTTGCCAGAGCGATTCAGACTGAAGATAAAAATCAACGACTAATTGGTTACTACGTTCAAACCGCATTCGGCTACGAAGATCGCCCGCAAAATGTCGATCGATCTGAAATGATGGCACCGCGAAAAACACTCCACGCCACCCCTCACGATCTCGGCGCACCTAACGAACATCCGTGGGAAAAGACTAACTATACCTGCTACCAAGATTGCAACTTATGGAAAGATTTGGGTAGCGATTTTGTCTTACAAGTTTATCGTGCTTATATGTTTACAGGCGAGACGGATATTGAATTTCTGGCTGAATGTTGGACGGCGATTGTCGATACTTTGGGCTACCTCAAACAATTCGATTTAGATAACGATGGCATGATTGAAAACTCCGGAGCACCCGATCAAACCTTTGATGATTGGCGACTGCAAGGGATTAGTGCTTATTGTGGTGGCTTATGGTTGGCAGCTCTAGAAGCGGCAATCGCGATCGGTCAAATTCTATCCCAACAATACCACGGCGAATTAACTCCTCAACCAGCCGAAATTATCCCGCAATATCAAGCCTGGTTAGATTCAGGTAAACTAATTTATCAAGAAAAACTTTGGAATGGTAGTTACTACCGCATCGATACGGGTAGCGGCTCCGAAGTAGTGATGGCAGATCAATTGTGCGGACAATTCTACGCCAAGCTCCTTAAATTAGATGATATCGTACCGATCGATTGTGCCAAAACGGCCCTACAAACCATCTATCAATCTTGTTTTCTCAATTTCCAAGGTGGTAAATTTGGAGCCGCTAACGGAGTCAAAATCGACGGCTCGCCAGCGAATCCTAAAGACACCCATCCTCTCGAAGTATGGACGGGAATTAACTTTGGTATCGCTGCATTTTTAGTCCAAATGGGAATGCGTGATGAGGCATTGAAATTAGCCGAAACGATCGTCGAGCAAGTATATACTAATGGCTTACAATTTAGAACTCCCGAAGCAATTACTTCCGCCGGAACCTTCCGAGCCAGTCACTATCTGCGTGCGATGGCGATTTGGGGAATTTATCACACCTTAGTTGAATAGATGCTACGAAAGTAAAAATACAATATTTTTTAGTATTGTTTTTATCTAAACTGAACCCTATCCCAGATCCCAGGGCTATTTCATTCTGGAATTCTAGTGATGAGGGTAGGTTTTGCCGATCGGTTATTTGTTAGTATCGATGCATACTTGCATAAACCTACCCCTACAGATCGATAACTGCTAAACTCGCTAAATCCTCAATCCGGCGCAGACTCGAATCGCCAGCTAGATAACCGATCCCGCGATGTAAATGCAACCGAAATTGCTGCGCCAAGACTTCTGGTGTCAGCTCCAATCCATCGCTAAAACATCGCTGCTTGAGCGCGAGGATCGTCAGATCTGCTAATTCCCCACCAAATACCTTCCAGGTCATTTCGAGATTGCTATCGGCGGGAATTGGCACTAACGACGGCGGCGTGGTTTCTGCCAAAGAGCGAAAAAATGCCCACCGACACAAAATATTCCACTGCTCGATTTTAGTCGATCGTTTGAGTTTGACTAACTGGTCTCTGGCGGTTTGTGACAGTTTAATGTTATTTACAGGGGGTTCCATGACAATTGGTTACGAAAAAGCGAATAATTGAGATTGGAGCGATTAACTTAGCAAATACCAACTATGTCTACAGTTCAACGCAAAGCCGAACATATTCGGATCTGTTTGGAATCAGATGTCCAGTTTAAGACTCAGGGAAGTGGATTCGATCGCTATCAATTCAGCCATAGTTGTCTGCCAGAATTAGATTACCAAGATATCGATCTTACTACTAAGTTGCTGGGCAAGCAGCTCGGCGCACCGATTTTAATTTCTTCGATGACTGGCGGTACCCAACAAGCTAAAGAAATTAATTATCGCTTGGCGGAAGTGGCACAAGAGTATAAACTAGCGATGGGTGTGGGTTCTCAGCGCGTCGCGATCGAACAACCGCAAGTAGCCGATACCTTTCAAGTGCGCCAAGTTGCCCCAGATATATTATTACTCGCAAATTTGGGTGCCGTCCAACTCAATTATCGCTATGGCATCGATGAATGTTTGCGCGCCGTAGAATTACTCGATGCAGATGCACTCATTTTGCATCTCAATCCCCTCCAGGAGTGCATTCAACCCCAGGGAGATACTAATTTTAAAGGTTTACTCGATCGGATTGCTACCGTCTGTACGCTGCTTTCTGTCCCCGTGATTATTAAAGAGGTGGGTAACGGTATTTCGGCAAATATGGCACAGCAATTAATTGCCGCAGGCGCGAGCGGCATCGATGTGGCAGGTGCGGGGGGTACTTCTTGGGCAAAAGTAGAAAGCGAACGTGCTAAAACACCCCTCCAGCGCAGGCTTGGCGAGACTTTTGCCGATTGGGGAATGCCAACAACTGAGTGTATTACTACCATTCGTCAGATCTCGCCGATGATTCCCCTAATTGCTTCTGGGGGATTGCGAAATGGCTTGGATATTGCGAAAGCAGTTGCGCTGGGTGCGGATGTTGGCGGTTTGGCTTTACCTTTTCTACAGGCAGCAGATATTTCGACAGCGGCTGTCGCTGAGTTAGTGCAAATTTTATTTGCAGAAGTGCAAACTGTCCTATTTTGCACGGGGAATGCTAATTTGTCTGCGCTGCGACAAGCGAATTGTCTGCACGCACTCTCATAGGTAGCAACGAAGGTTAATTATCGGTAGCGAAGATGAACGATTTTCTCTATCGATAATTAAGTGGCATTCTGAATAAATGGGTAAGATCTAGCCAGATCTTTGGGAATAATGAAGACTACCAGCCTAAATATTTTTAATTGGTTTTTAAAAACAGTGTCGATTTATCGTAATATTTTTACACCCGATCTACAATTTAGCTGTAGAGATCGAGCACCTTAAATGACATCAAAAGTATCAATTGATACTTCGATCGATCTCGATCGAGATCGATCGGTTGCCTCGATCGCAACTTTAAAATTCAGACTTTATTTTTAAAATCGCCCCCACACTTTTCTTTAGATATCTTTTATGCGTCAGTTTCTCAAACAAGCATTAGCTAGTACCATCGGTAGCTTATTAGGCTTGACATTATTTTCAGCACTATCGCTAACTTTACTCACCATCACGATCGGCGCAATTATTCAGAGTGCCACTAATAGTGAAGATACCGTAAAAGTGGCCGAAAGATCGATTTTAACAGTCGATTTATCGCGATCGATCGTCGATCTCAATCCGGGTAAAACATTGCAAGAAGCTCTAGCTGGCGAATCTACCCGCGTTACCGAACTAAAATCAGTTTTAAATGCGATCGAGGCTGCAACTAAAGACAAGCGAATTATCGCTATCTATTTAGATGGTAGTAGTGGCAAACAAGTTAGCGGTACGGGATTTGCCACACTCAAAGAAGTCCGCACGGCATTGGCAAAATTCCGAGCCACTGGCAAAAAAATTATTGCCTATAATATCGATATGGATAAACGCGATTATTATCTATCATCAGTCGCCGATCGAATTTTAATCAATCCGATGGGTTCGGTCGATATTAATGGCTTCCGATCGGAAACAATGTTTTTCAAAAATGCTTTTGATAAATATGGTATTGGTGTCGAAGTCGTGCGGGTAGGTAAATATAAATCGTTTGGCGAAACTTGGTCTTTGGATAAATTTAGTCCTGCCGCCAGACAAGAAACTCAACAGTTATTAAATAATTTGTGGGGCGAATTTAAAACCTCAGTTGGTACCAGTCGCAAATTAACACCAGCTTCAATCCAACAAATTGCTGACGATCGGGGGGTATTAACCGCCACCCAATCGATTAAAAATAAATTAGTCGATCGAACTGCTTATACAGACGAAGTAGTTGCCGAGCTTCAGGAAATTGGCAGTAAGGATGAAGAAGATAAAACTTCTTTTCGGAAAATTAGTCTTGAAGATTATGCAACTGTAGTTAACAGCGAGACAACCAATTCTAGTCGCAAGATTGCCGTTATTTACGCGCAAGGCAGCATTGTCAGCGGTGAAGGATCTCCTGGACAAATTGGTGGCGATAGTCTGGCACGAGAACTTCGCGATTTACGATTGGATAAAAATGTTAAAGCAGTCGTACTTCGAGTTAATAGTCCTGGGGGTAGTGCCCTAGCTTCAGATATCATTCAACGCGAAGTCCGACTGTTACAAAAAGAGAAGCCAGTAGTGGTTTCAATGGGCGATGTCGCGGCATCTGGCGGTTATTGGATTTCGACTTATTCTAATAAAATCTTTGCCGAATCGAATACAATTACCGGATCGATCGGTGTAATTGGCATTAATTTTAACTATCAAAAGTTAGCTAATAAGAATGGAATTACTTGGGATGTCGTCAAAACATCTAAACTAGCTGATAGCACCACTATCGCCCGTCCGCGTACGCCGCAAGAGTTGGCAATTTCTCAACAGATGGTCGATGATATTTATGATGACTTTCTCAATAAAGTCTCTGAATCTCGGAAATTACCCAAAGAAAAAGTGGCTGAAATCGCTCAAGGTCGAGTTTGGTCTGGTAGTGATGCTAAAAAAATCGGCTTAGTAGATGATATTGGTGGACTCAACGATGCGATCGCGTATGCCGCTGAAACTGCTAAATTAGGTAAAGATTGGGAACTAGAAGAATATCCTGCTGTGGAAGGTTGGGAAGAGAAATTGCTCAAACAATTTGCTGATAGTAAAGAAGCTCGCGCGCTTCAAGTGCAAGATTCCCTCACGGCGGAATTACTCAAGGTTAAGGCAGAATTGAGTGTACTCAAAACTTTTAACGATCCGCATCACGTCTATGTTCGCTTACCGATCGACTTTAAATTAGATTAGGGAAGAGTGGCTAGTGGATAGTAGATTGTCAATGATTGCGGAAATAGAAATCTGGCTCTTGTAGGTAAGGATATGCAGAGATGACTGGGGAAACCAAATATATGCACCAAACTAAACTAAGTTTATTAACACTCATCGCACTATCAACCGCTAGCCTACCAGCTTATGCCAATCTGCCTTCAGCAGCACGGCTAGAGCAACAGGCACCAAAGACTAATCTCATCGCTCAATCAGCAACCACAACCGATTTGATTGGTGTTGGGGCAACTCTAATTAATAGTTGGATTAACCCACCCAGCCGCTCGGCAGAAATTACTGCTGATGCCGAAGTCAAGAAGGCTAAGATTGCGGCTGATGCTGACATTGCCAAAGAAAAACTCCGGATTGAGGCAAGTAAAAGCGAAGATCGAGTCACGCCAGTACTAGAAAAATGGGGAGTAACCCGGACAAATTGCGCGCCAGATACGGTATTTATTAATGGAATTACTACCGATACAATTTGCGTGCAACCGAGTACATCGCTAATTTCTGGTTACTACACTTACGATCGTACTAAACAGCAATTAGTCAGAACGAGTAATAGCGTTCAGACAATTCAGAACGTTCAAACTACTAGAGTATCGACTTCTAGTAAAGATAGCGGATTTTAGTAACTTCAATTTCTAACTTATTAAATATCATTATTCGATCGCCAATGAAACCGACTGCTAGCATTCAATTATTACTTACTGGTACGATCTTTGCTTGTGTAGCGATGTCTTCAGCAGTCACAGCACAACTTCCACCGATCGTCGATAACAATTCTCAAACCGATCTGAGCGTATCTGGTACGCCTGCGAGTAACGATCGAGTTGTTAATGCTGGTACTACCAATCTTAAAGTTAGCTGTCAAAATTTGACAACTGTCGTTCAAAAAGGCGATCGGCAAGCAACGATGTTAACTTGGAATTATGATGGTTTTGGCAAAGATTTCACCCCCGAAAAACGCTGTCAGATTGTCTCAGAAAGACTTCAGAAAGTTGCCGATAATAACGGGGGCACTTTTAAAGATTTACAATTAGCAAGCGGTACGGTGAATTCTCAGGTGGTTATCTGTGCCTTGCCAGCCAACAGTAGTAAATGCAATCGTCAGAATATTTTATTTACACTCAAACCAGAAAATGCCCGCAATCCCGAAGCTGTAGTTCAAAAAATCTTTGGCTTCGCTCAAGATGGTAGTAGTTCGATTAATGAGAGTGCCAGCAACAGAACGACAAAACTCGATACAAATTTGGGCAGTTGGGAGCAGAAAACCTTCCCTCAAACTAAACGAGCTACAAATGTCGATCGTAAAAAAGTTGATACTGGATTTTAGATGGGATATACGAGAGGCGATCTTAATCCAAAATCTCAAATAATTTAGAGATGTTATTCTGATATTTAATAAATATACGATCGATCGAATATGAATATCGGACAATCTGCCCCAGAATTTACCGCTTTAGATTTAGATGGCAAAAGTTTCGGTCTGCAAGACTTTCAGAACCAGTGGCTGGTATTATATTTTTATCCTAAAGATCTGACTCCGGGTTGTACGACTGAGGCGATCGAATTTACCGATAAATTAGCTCAATTCCAGGCTCTCAATACTCAAGTTGTCGGTATCAGTCCCGACTCGATCGCTTCTCATGGTAAATTCATTACCAAGCATCAATTAAAAATTACCTTATTGAGCGATCCAGAACATCAAATTGCTGAAGATTATGGAGTCTGGCAATTAAAGAAGTTTATGGGTAAGGAATATATGGGCATCGTGCGATCGACTTTTCTGATCGATCCTCATGGTAAAATTGCCCAAATTTGGTCGAACGTTCGCGTCAAAAATCATGTCGATACCGTCTTAGAAGAAGTACGATCTCGATCGTGAAATCTGGGAAAATAATTATAGTCTACCCCCCATACACACTGAGCCTGAGAGATTAACTCTCAGGCTCAAATTATCAACAAATTAGGTTAGAAAGTAAAGGTACTCCGAATGGTACCGACATACTCAGTTGGGTTAGCACGATTGTGTTCGGGGTTGGTAATAAGTAATAAACCGGGCGTAATCGCGAGGTTATCACTCAATTTGACCCGATACAAAGCTTCAATATGGTATGAAGTATCAGGGTTTCCCTGCGTAGTAGCAGTAGTACTTGGAGATTGAGCATTTGCAGCCCCAAGACCAGTACCAGTCCGAGAATTGAGTTTGGGTGGTATCCCAACAATGAACGCCAAGTTGTTACCCTTTTGACCGAAATCTGGGAAGGCAAATGAGATCGCATAATTGCTAGTACTTGCATTACCACCAGCAGCAGTCTCACGATTAGCCTCTGTAAAACCTGCCCAACCAGATAGTACAAAACTAGGACTTAATTTGTAACTAGTCTGAAATGAGTAATAATTCGCTGAAGTCGGCACTGCACCAAAAGGACTATTTGCAGCAATACTACCAGTTCCACCATTGATGTTGCCACCATTAGTAGTGTAAGCACGACCATAAACTAGACCCAGATTTAAATCTTTGGCGGGACGGATATTTAGCTGACTGATGATAGCATTAGAACCGCTAAATAATCCACTACCCTGGGCTGTGCTAGCTGCTGCGTTGATGTTAGGAACTGCATAACCGATCGCAAAATCTAGTTCGTTGCTAAATTTATGATTGACGGTTAGAGCTGAACCCTCGGTGCTAAGTCGGTAAACAGGGTTAAAACGACCAAACCGAGAAATCGCACCACTACCCGAACTAGTTAAGATGGGGTTGAAAGTATACAAGTGATCGTTAAACCGCGCACCCACAACATCAACAGTGATTCTTGTTTCAGGACTAATAGGAAAGCCATAATTAAGTAGAGCAACACTTGTGTTGTTCGTACTATCCCCGTCAAAACCCAACCGAGTCATGTTCGTTCCGGTTACTCCAGAGTTGAATTGCGGAGTGTTACGTGATTCCAACCTGGTTCTGAGGCGATCTTTCCCCGTAAAACTAGTATCAAAATTGAGACGAACGCGATCGCTCAAGGTATTAGCCGTCGTACCATTAGTACCAACACCAGCACTACGACCAGTGTTGTAGCCACTAAAAGCAAAGATTGCTTCACCATTTAATTTGGTGGTAGTAGAGAAGCTTTGAGCTTGAAGTTTGGTGACTTTATCTTCGGCAGCTTGGAGGCGACTATCGACACCTTGCAGCTCGGCACTAAAAGATTGTACTAATCCTTTGAGCCTGTCGAGATCTTGCTGAGAAACTACTTCTTCTTGCTCGACTTGTGGGGCAGGTGGCTCAACAGGGGTTGGAGCTGGTGGTGTGGTAATTTCTGGGGCTGCTGGTGGTGGCGTAACGATCGATGGAGCCGGAACTACTTTTCGTTTTTTAACCGCCCTCCGGGGTCTTCTAGCTACCAGTTCTTCGATCGATTGAACGCAACCATTGAGGCTGGTCGCAAATTCTTCACGCGAGAGGACCTTGTTATCTTTAGGCGTATTACCACAGCTATATTTGCTACTCAAAGCTTGTAGTGTTTGATATGCCCAGTCTCCAGGTTTAATTTCGGTCGCCTGCGTCGCCTGTTCGATTTGCTCGGTATTTGTCTCTGCAACAGGGTTTGCACCAACTGGGGATACACTAGCAACCCAGACGGCAATTGCCATCAGGATTGGGGATACTATATTTTTTGATAACAGATTCTGCATTTTGTCAATATTGATTTTCAATTATATTCCCCGACTCTTGCTGGGGTCGAGTCATACCATCCGAGTTTTAATTCGGCATGACAGCTTATATTTTATGACCAAATTTGCGCGTTACATATTAATTCCGATACATTTTTCTAATCCCGATCGTGTATTTGGGAGATTGTGCGCCGTCACACTCGATCTGTGACGGCCACTGAGACCTAGCAGTTAGTCCGATTTTTCTGTTAGAGATCGTGTATTCATGACAGCAATCTTGGGTATTCTAAGTACAGTAGCCATGGTCATAGTACAGCGGCAATCGATCTGGAGATGACGGACATCGACATGGAGTTTTTAGGTTATTAATTTGTTTGTCAGCACGAACATCGATTCAAGCATCATGGAAACTCTCGGCGCGATTTCAATCACTGGCGAAGCCTGCCGTAGGCACAGCCTCTCCCGTAGAGAATCGGGAAATTATATTTAAAATCTAATTTTGATAATTCCTAAACTCATCAAATCACCAAAATAAATGACAATCGATCCTAATTTTTCAGATGCTTCAAGTTTTACTGATATTTCTCAAGGACTTGGATTACCAACAGATGTAGAACTCGATCGATCCAGTATCGATCGGGTAAACTCGTCCGATGATTTTGACGATCGAACGATGATCTGGCGATTCGCTCAAGGTAAAAAACGCCTAGTTATCACCCAAGATCTCCGCATCGATTATGCACACAATTCATTGCAACTATCTACCCCAAATGGCGAACTCATTGCCATTCACAAAGTAGCCAAGCGACTGCATTATGTTTTGATCAAAAAAGATAGTAAATATTCAGATGCGATCCAAGAAGTTATCTCTGAATGTCAATTTATTCCGATCGATACTGCCTCCGCCGAACGGGGATTTATGCGCTATCAAAAATATGATATTCCCGAACACTATACGCTCCGATACGAGCCAGCCGCCGAACTGTGGCAAGCTTGGCAAGAGAGTCAACAACAAAGTCAAGTCGGATTGGGCTTAGATATCTTAATCTTAGCCAGATCGAAATGGTATCGCGTCCAGCAAATGCTCTGTACTGACGATCGTCTAGATCTCCAAACTCGACTGGGGTTAATTTCGCTCTCGCTCAGAGATCGGATCGCCTGGATTGCCAAACTCGGCAATGTCTCGGCTGTTGGCGATGCCGAGCTGGCTACCCATCAAAATGGGGGCAATAGTGGCACCGATAGCGATATTTTGGGTAAGATTATTTCTAGGTTGGCGATCGAGGCTTTGCCTGATGGCGATTTAGATCGCGAACCCGATTCGCACATAAATAGCTCGGTTTTTCACCAACCCGATGAATCGTCCCTGTTGTATGATGGAGATCGCAGTAGTATGTTGACCGACAAGACACTATCACCGATTTTACAACAGCTTCGAGCTAGTACGATCGGCGTACTGGAAGATTATCTCGAACATGGCGAAACGATCGTCAGAACCGAGACAGTCTTTGATGCTCAAGGTAATGTAATTAGCGAAAAAACTGTCAGCACCCATCGCAGTTGTCCCCGCTGGGCAATCGAAGCGATCGTGCAGTTAAGTTAGTAAATGTTAACTGGTAAACTCACATCTTGCATCAAAACATAGTTACTAGTGTTTTAGTGAATAGTGGATAGTGAATAGTACTTAGGAGTAAGTTTCGAGGTATTGGTGCAAGATGTGAGTAAATAAAAATTAAGATCGCGATCTTTGTTAAACTACGAGAGGTCTGATGTTTGGATTTAGATAATGATTAAACTGCCTAAAAAGTTGATGTTGTTGGGAGCGGGCGAATTAGGTAAAGAATTTACAATCGCCGCGCAACGACTTGGCAATCATGTAATCGCAGTCGATCGTTATCCGCACGCACCAGCGATGCAAGTTGCCGATGAATGTGAAGTTATTTCGATGTTGAGCGGCGAAGATCTCGAACGAGTTGTTTCTAAGCATCAACCCGACTATATCATTCCCGAAATCGAAGCAATTAGAACCGAAAAATTAGCCGAATTTGAACAGCGCGGAATTACTGTCATTCCCACCGCCAAGGCGACTCACTACACGATGAATCGCGATCGGATTCGCGAACTCGCTCACCAAGAATTAGGGGTGCGGACGGCTAAATATGCCTATGCTACTACTTTAGATGAAATGCGATCGATCTCCGCAGCCATCGGCTTTCCGAATGTTGTCAAACCAGTCATGTCTTCATCTGGTAAAGGGCAATCAGTAGTAAATAATGCCGACGAAGTTATCGCAGCATGGCACTATGCAATTGATGGTTCTAGAGGCGATAGTCAAAAGGCAATTGTCGAAGAGTTTATCAATTTTGAGATCGAAATTACTCTCTTAACTATCAAACAATGGAATGCCCCGACGATATTTTGTCCCCCGATCGGTCATCGGCAAGAACGCGGCGATTATCAAGAATCTTGGCAGCCAGCCGAAATTAGCGCAGCTCAAATTGCTGCCGTCCAATCGATCGCGACGACAGTTACCGATGCCCTCGGTGGAGCCGGAATCTTTGGAGTAGAATTCTTTATTACTGCTGATGAAGTGATTTTTTCCGAACTATCACCCCGCCCACACGATACGGGCATGGTAACGTTAATTTCTCAGAATTTGAATGAATTTGAACTGCATTTACGGGCGGTATTAGGTTTACCAATTCCGAATATTATTCAGTATGCACCAGCCGCAAGTGCCGTAATTTTAGCAACCGAAACATCTAATTCGATCTACTTTACGGGATTAGAGCAAGCCCTGAATATGCCAGATGTCGATATTCGCTTATTCGGTAAACCCGACTCTCGCCCCTATCGACGCATGGGCGTAGCTTTAGCTAAAGCAGAAACTACAGACTTAGCTCGGACTAAAGCTGCTGATGCTGCCAGTCAGATTACCATTGTCGATCGCTAAATAGCTGCCCGCGACATCCGCCCGCGACTGAAGTGCGGGCTAGCGGCTCAAGTCCACTGAAGTGGACTGTCAAATTCTTCAGTCCACTTCAGTGGACTTGAGCTATTAGCCTGGGGATGAATCCCCAGGTGGTGCCCGCACGAAGCTTATCCAGAACTGTGGCGTTAATTCAGTTCGCTGTAGGTTGGGTTGAAGAATGAAACTAGAGCATACCCGGCTTACGTTAATTATTACCTGCGTCGGGATTTGGTGCAGGCGAACTAGTAGGTTCGGAATCGCTACTAGCAGCAGGGGTAGGTGCAGTCGCTGGCGACGAACTTTCCTTATTGCTGGGGTTATCCTTCGTAGGTTCCGACTTGGTAGGTGGGGTAGTAACCGCAGGTACGATGACAGGTTTAGGAACTTCAATTACTTTAGTCGCCCCTGGTACTGGTACGCGTTTTTCGACTTCAATTACTTTAGTCGCACCGGGCACTGGTACGCGTTTTTCGACTTCCACCACTTTGACTTGTGGGGGTGCGGTTTTTTCCACCGTGCGATCGATAATGGTAGTCTGTTTTTGAGGTGCTGCGGGTACGGGATTTGGGGGATTATTAATAACGGTAGTAGGTGCTGGAGCAGGCTGTCCCCAATAGTAATAAGCTGTGCCTAACCCAATTAAGGTGGCGAAAATGCCACCAATAACTAAGCCACTAACCGCACCGCTATTTTCTGCGGCACGCTCTTTGTGATACTGGATCTCATCTTCAGTACCTCGACCCTGAGTATAGCCATCTTGGTAAGATATCTCTTCTGGCGTTAGGGGGCGGCCATCGGCATCTGTCCTAATTTTGGGGTTGTTAGATTTATTGGTCATTTGCAGCTCCGGCTTACGTACAGGTGTTGTATAAATCACATTTTATGCGAACATACGGAGATTGTTAGTCTATCAAAAGGAATAAAAATCGATCTTGCCTTCTATGCCGATCGAAAGAATTGGATATCTTACGACCGTGTGACAAACAGAGAATTTAGCAAGCCCTCAACTAATTTAAAGATCCTCAATGTTTCTCTTTTTATCGAAACTGATTCCCTTATTTTTCTACCCGATGGGTGCGGCTTGTTTATTATTAATTGTCGCTCTAGGCTTATGGTGGATAAATTCTAAATGGACTCCCGCCGCCATTGGTGGCGCACTACTGATTTTATTTCTGAGCGGTAATGCGTGGACGACTAATTGGTTGGCGCAATCTTTAGAATGGCAAAATATCCCCAAAACCGAATTACCGACAGCAGATGCGATCGTTGTATTGGGCGGCGGTACCAGATCTCAAGCTTATCCGCGCCCCGATGTAGACTTTGCCGATGCCGGAGATCGCGTTTGGTACGGTGCTAATTTATATCGATCGGGCAAAGCTCCCAAAATCATCGTCAGTGGGGGTAGAATCGCCTGGAAAGGTGGTGGAACTCCCGAATCGGAGGATTTGACCAAAATACTAGTCCGGCTGGGTGTGCCGCAGCAGGACATCATTCCTGAAGGCAATTCTTTTAATACCCGCGATAATGCTGTTAACGTTCAAAAGATCTTGCAAGCACGCAATTTTAAAAAGATTTTATTAGTTACCTCTGCGAAGCACATGCCGCGATCGATGGCAATCTTTAAGCATCTCGGCATCGACGCTATCGCCGCTCCCACCGATTATCGCATTTCTCAGCTAGAACTCGACGAACCAAATAGTCAAACCGAAGCAGCAATCTTGAGCTTTTTACCCAGTGAAGATTGTTTCTCGCTCACCACCCAAGCCATCCGCGAATATATCGGCATCTTTGTCTATAAATTACGCGGCTGGCTGTAATGAGTAAGAAGTAAGAAGTAAGGAACGCAGTTCTAAAGCCTAAAGCCTACCCCTGTTAAAGTGAGCATCGAACCTCGAATCAAAGCCATACATGGAATGTAGTAACACCCGTCCCGATCCTAATTAACTAACCCTTACGCAGGGGAGTTTGAGGGGCGGCGTTCCGCCTCTCAACGGGGGGTCTGGGGGTCGGAGCGATGCGCGCTCGTTGGGTTCCCCAACGGTTTAGCGCATCAAGACAACCCCCAGATCCGGGTTCTGCCCCCACCAGCAAAACCCGCAAACCACAAGTATTTATCGTTTACCGCTGCGCTTAATACAGATAGTCACCTTAACAGGGGTAGCCTAAAACCTAAAACCTATTCCCCATCAACTCGTTCTAATTGCCAGAGAATTTGATTGCCTTCGCGACGGACTCTAGAGACAATCCAATTACGCCAAGCCCATCTGTCGCCGCGACTGGTGACGGCACTAGCGTTAATATCCATTAAATCTGCCAGCTCAGAGCTAGCAATTAGATAACCATGTTTGGCAATTTCATCGGTAATCCGTAAAGTATCGATTAGGTGGTGGAGATGAGCGACTCGAACTTCGCGGGGAATATGTTCGGTACTCTCGATATGAATAGTCTGTTCTTCTAACATGGGGACAATTTGCAAATCGGAGGGAGAAGGAATAGGTGCCACGACATCTGAAGGGGTCTGCGTGGCAACAGACGGCTCTGGTACATTACTTATTGTAGAGCGTTGGCGCAACTGTGGTGGCTGACCGCTAGAAAAACCTCTCGCGATCGTATCACAACGTTCGTTGCCTGCATTGCCAGAATGACCTTTGACGTGTTGCCACGAGACAGCCACTTTAGTTTGCGACTGGACTTGTCCGTTGAGTCTGTCGAGTGTTTCCCACAAATCTTGATTGAGAACGGGTTTACCAGCCGCAGTTTTCCAACCTTTTTTTTTCCAACCTTTCACCCATTGGGTGATGCCCTTAATTAGATACTCACTATCGGTATATAAAACGCATTGCTCGGTTTGATGAGTGCTGGCAAAAAATTGGAGTGCCGAGATGGCAGCTTGCATTTCCATCCGATTATTGGTTGTCGCTCCATCTCTACCGCCTAATTCATGACAGCTACCATCATCAAAGTATGCCACAGTACCCCAGCCGCCAGGGCCGGGATTGCCAGAACAAGCTCCATCTGTATATAAGTTGGCAATTCTGCTCATGGGTAATTAGACTCCGTAATGCTCTGGCAGGTTGGCAGTCTTGGGGGTAGCTTCATTAGTTTCTAACAAATTATTACTCCACGGATCGTCAGATTTATATTCCAGTTTGGGAACGGGGGGTGGTGGGGGAATTTGGACATCTCTAAGCGGTAATGCAGTTGCTTCGGGTGCCGCTGGCGGCGTTGGTGGTACCGGAACTTCCGGTGGTATTGTCGGCGGTGTCGTGGGAATTTCTGTCGGCGGTGCGGGAATTTCTGGTGGAGCCACAGGCACTTCTGGCGGATGTGGATCGATCTGTTCGACAATCGGAGTGAGATCGCCACTAATCTGTTGGATTTGTTGCTGCATTTGAGCGACAACAGCATTGATAATGACTTGCGGATCGCTGGTGTCGATCTGAAATTGATCTGCTAGTTCGGCTACTAGTCCCGGATCTTGATACAACATGGCTGAAAATTCTTCGAGGGTAATCTCGCGAGTATCCGCGCCGAGCTGTTCTGGTTCGGGTGAATGTGCAGCACCAGCAGATCGCTTGGTAAAGAGCGGATCGTTATCGAGGAGTAACTCCATCGGTACTTCATCAAAATTCAGATCTCGTGCCTCGACAGACTCTGTTTCTGAGTCGCTAAACTCGATAATCGGGAGCAGTTCTAATGGATATTCTTCAGCTTGACGATCGAGCAATCGCGCACCATAGTCGCCAGCCAAATCGCCAATTTCGCCACAGTCGAGTTGCCCCAATTGCACCATTCTTCCGGCTAGTTCGTAATTAGCGACAGGTGCGGCGAGTAAATTCTGCCCGAATCTTTCTAACCATTCGAGCCATTCTGATTTGCGGACTCGCTGCCTAATTTTGTTAAAAAAGCCGATCGCGCGCGGTTGTTGCCAGCCATGAGCCACTCCTTCGAGTAACTGCATAAATAGGTACTCCCGATCGGTATCATCGAGAGGTGGTAATTCTGCCGCCGGAACTCGATTTATCGCTTTACCAGTTCCGCCGCCGAATAATTTGCGAAACCACCTCACGAATGATTGCCAGATATTTTTTAACATTTACTGATTCCTTAGATGCACAATTTTAGGTACATTAGATCTAGAGTATCTTAGAGGGTAGGGCTAGGCAACCAATCTCCATCGAGGTGGTTGCGATCGGTTCGACTTCTTCTTTATTTATCCCGCAGATGGCACATATACCACTACATCATAAATATAGACCGCAAACTTTCGCCGATCTAGTCGGTCAAGAGGCGATCGCCACTACCTTAACTAATGCCCTACGTCTAGAAAAGATTGCTCCAGCATACCTGTTTACAGGGCCGCGCGGGACTGGCAAAACTTCTAGTGCCAGAATATTAGCCAAGTCTCTTAATTGTATGGCGAGTCAGGTACCTACAGCACAACCTTGTGGTAAATGCGAGGTGTGTAGTTCGATTGCTGTCGGTGCTGCTCTAGATATTATCGAAATCGATGCGGCTAGTAATACAGGTGTAGATAATATTCGCGAACTCATCGAACGCGCTCAATACGCTCCGGTGCAGTGTCGGTATAAAGTTTATATCATCGATGAGTGTCTGACGGGCGATACTTTGGTTTTAACCGATCGGGGTTGGCTGCGGATTGACGATCGCACATTAGCCGATCGTCAGGTTTTAAGCTACAACGAGCTTCAACAGATCTGGGAATGGAAAAAGGTACTCAGATGGATCGATCGAGGATCGAAAGCAACTTTGACAATCGCAACCACTCACAGCAAAATAAGCTGTACTGGCAACCACCCAATCAGGACGGATCGCGGATGGATAAAAGCTCAAGAACTGAAACCAGGGATGAAAATCCTTGCCCCACTACTCTCTCCATCCAACAGCAAGCAGAAGCACTTAGACCGATTTGCGCCTGCGGATGTGGCGCAAAATTACCGATCCCCGCTTACTTACAGTCAGGTAGCAGTCTCCATCGCATCCAATCCTATTGGCAAAAGCACTTCTACGTCAAAGGACATGGGATCTGGGAGCGGCGGAAAGCAAAATTCATTGCTGATGCCCCAATCCTCTCGATCGAACAGCTTGGGCTTATTTATGGCACCTTGTTGGGAGACGGCTCTATTACCTACCCGAATAAACACAGCCGACTGCCTCGGTTGGCTTGGACACACGGAATCAGTCAACAGGAATGGTTGTCATATAAAGCCAGTCGATTGTCAGAACTTCGACCTAAGTTACAAATCGTCATCAATGCTGGGTATGGCGATCGATCCTGTACCTGCCAAACTGCCTGTCATCCCCAATTATCAACAGTCTTTGAAGTTGTCAAACCCACAGGCAAAGGCAAAACAGTCACACTCGATTGGCTCCGACAGATCCCACTGGAGGGACTTGCATGGTGGTATTTCGATGATGGTTCACTCAGCCTCAGCCCTGAAGGAAGCCCCACCATCCATCTGCATACAGAAGGATATTCCTACGCTGAAAACCAACTTATTGCTGACTGGCTTACAGAGCTTGGATACTCAGCAAACGTTAAATCATACAAAAAAGGCGCGCAACGCACTCTCTATTACTACATCGGACTTAACGCTCGCACCAGTCGTAAATGGTTGGCAGACTTGCAGCCCTATTCCATCCCATCAATGGCATACAAGTTTGGAAACGATCGTATCTGTCAGCCCCGCTGGGAGGGGAAAAGTCTATGACATCGAAGTTGAGGACAATCATAACTTTGTGGCAAATGGACTGTTAGTTCACAACTGCCACATGCTCACTACAGCAGCATTTAATTCGCTGCTAAAGACTTTAGAAGAGCCAGCAGCGCATGTAGTATTCGTGCTGGCGACTACCGATCCGCAGCGGGTGTTACCGACGATTATTTCGCGCTGTCAGCGATTTGACTATCGCCGCATTCCGGTAGATGCAATGGTGAAGCACCTTACTTATATTGCAGGGATCGAACAAATCGAGATCGCGGCTGCATCGGTGAATTTAATCGCCCAAATCGCGCAAGGTGGTTTGCGAGATGCCGAAAGCTTACTCGATCGGTTGAGCTTACTCGATGGCGAAATTACTCCCGATCGCGTGTACGATGCGATCGGGTCGGTACCAGAACGAGATTTACTCGGCATTCTACAATCGATCGCTAAATCCGATCCTGAAAGTCTGCTCGATCGCACCCGCGCGATGCTCGAACGTGGTAAAGAACCCCTGACAGTGCTGCAAAATCTGGCAGGCTGCTATCGAGATCTGACGATCGCCAAAACTGCCCCCAAACGTCCCGATTTAGTCCCACTGACTGGCGAAACGTGGGTAGAGCTATGTAAAATCGCCCAAACATGGCAACTGGGTTGGATTCTCGCCGGACAAAAACATCTTAAAGAGAGTGAAACCCAACTCAAGCAGACAACTCAGCCCCAACTGTGGCTAGAGATTGCCATTTTGGGGCTACTAAATATTAGTATTCAACAGTCGCCAGTTCCCACAACGACGATTACACCGCCAGCCCCACAACCGATTTCACCACCACCGCCGTCGGCAAAGTCGTCACCTTGGGAAATCGCCCCAGCGAGTGCTTTGGCTGTATCAAACCCGCCGCCAGCAGCCGCGATCGCCGCCCCGACTGCATCGTTGGCGGAGCCTCTCGCATCGAGAATCGACTCCAACCTCGTTACCACCTGGGAACAGGTCTTACAGCAGCTCCTACCCGCCAGCCGGGACTTGTTTAAACCCTTTGGGAAGTTGATTTCAATTTCCGAAGCCCAGGCGGTAGTAGCAATGAAATCTAGTACCATGCAAACGATCGCCGCAGGCAAAGTCCCCGAACTCTCGAAGGTATTTAGTAACATGTTCGGTCGCGCGATCGTCGTAAAACTAGAAGTTATGGGTAAAAGTCAACCCCAGCCTAGTACCATTCAGGCTAGATTGCCAGAACCCACACCGCCTCAAAATCCAACACCACAGTCGTTGGCGCAGCCTTCCCCTGCGGAAATAGTCACATCTAGCCCCGCCCCTACTCCAGTCGCACCGCCACCACTCCCAGCAGCGGGCGAATATCTCGCTGAAGATGAAGACATTGAAGATCTGGTAGATCCTCCACCAGCTGTTTTAGCAGTATCGGCGATCGAATCTCCGTCTCATCTACCAAACCCAGAGCCACCCGCACCAATCTTGCCGCCTGCGGGACTAGAGATCTTTGCGCCGCCAACTGACTTTGACGAACCCCCCGACTCGTTGGATATCGAGCAAGCGGCAAGTATGCTGTCAATCGACTCAGAAGATCCGGCAATCGACCCCGCACTCCAGGCGGCAACAGACGAGATTGTTAAGATATTTCATGGCGAAATTATCGATCGACATCACGAACTATTTGACAAAATAGTTGGTAACTAAATATCTCGAAACCAGACTCCTCAAGTTGCTAGGGGCGGGGATGTGGCAAGATGAGGAGGTTGGATTAGATCGATATTTTTAGAAATGCAAACAGGCAAAAATTCTATATTTAGTCGCTGGCAAAACTGGTTGCAGACGGGAGTAGCAGCAATATTACTAGTATCGCTCTCGATCGGTTTGAGTGCGGGAACTTTACTACCATCAGGTAATGCGATTACTGACGGACAATCAATTCTCCGATATGCACTACCGATCGAGAATAAGCCAGTTCGGGATCTGCAAAACAGTTTGGAAGATATTTCTAATCATCTGCGCGGTAAACAGTGGAGTACGATTAATGGCGATGTCAAAAAAGCTGCGGTAGTAGTAAAAACCAAGCAAGCCGACATTCTTAAAGGTGTCGTAGCCGATAAGCAAACTCAAGCACAGACGCTACTAACCGAAATTCAAGCGAACGTCGAAGCATTGGCATTAGCGACAGAAGCTAAAGATAAGCCCCAGGTACAAGCTCTCCGCGCTGAGGCTCTAGCTAAAATTGGCACCCTCGAAGCCTCGATGGTGAAGGGATTTCCCTATGCAGTGCCCGCAGAATACGATAATTTACCACAACTCAAAGGTCGAGCGACGATCGCCCTCAAGACTACTAAAGGTGATATTAACCTAGTCGTAGACGGTTACAATGCACCCGTGACGGCGGGTAACTTTGTCGATCTCGTCAATCGGGGATTTTATAACGATCTCGCTTTTACCCGCGCCGAAAATGATTATGTCCTCCAAATTGGCGATCCGCCAGGGGATGAAGTTGGTTTTATCGATCCGACGACCAAAAAATATCGGGCGGTACCGCTAGAAGTCATGGTCAAAGGCGATAAAGAGCCAATGTATGGCATTACGATGGAAGATGCTGGCAGATTTCGTGAAGAACCAGTATTACCATTTTCTTCTTACGGTGCATTAGCGATGGCGCGTCCTGAAAACGACCCTAATGGTGGTTCGTCGCAGTTTTTCTTCTTTCTCTTCGAGCCAGAATTGACTCCTGCCGGACGTAATTTACTCGATGGTCGTTATACTGTATTTGGCTACGTCACAGCAGGACAAGAAGTGCTAGGACAACTCAAAGCCAATGATAAAATTGTATCGGCTAAGGTAATTGAAGGTGCCGATTTGTTGAAAGCATAGTCTATTTGAGTCGCTCCGTAGTCCCTTTACCCCACCCCAGCCCTCCCCTTATAAAAGGGATACCGTGTATAAGCAAGTTGGCTGGACTTCGTTTGTAGATCTAAATCCCCCAACCCCCTTAAAAAGGGGGCTTTAAAGTCCCCCTTTTTGG
>NZ_JANPLS010000405.1:0-33673 GCF_031422475.1 Chamaesiphon sp. VAR_48_metabat_403 | reverse complement strand
GTCCCGATCGAGCAAGCAACACCACAAATTATCATCGCAGATTCTTCAGATTATGGTGGTGGCTGGGCAGTACCTTCACTAGATACCGCTATTTCGATTGGTAGAGATGTCGTTAATCGTGCAAATTTTGACAGAATAGTCTTGGAGAATAGCCGTTCGGGAAGTAGCTCGAATCCTAATCGCAATAATTCTAAACCCAGTACAACATCTATACTAGCAGTCAAAAAATTAGCTAGTCTAGAATTCAAACCATCTATTAAACTCCGCCAGCAAAATCTTTCCCGTTTCTTTGCAAAATTGAGTGCTAATAATTCGCCAGGAGCCGGACAAACCGCCCAGACACCTTCTGGAACTGCTGTAATGGCACAAATTGATAAAGGCATGGCAGCCGTTGGCTTAAAATCGAATAATGTTGCCGATGCTTACGCCGTTTATTGGACTAGTGCGTGGCTCGGTTCGCGCGGTCGAAATGAAGATTTGCCCAGATCGCAAATGATTGCTGTCCGAAATCAGGCGGCAAATGCTTTACTGTTAAATCCTAAATTAACATCTGCAACTAATACCCAAAAGCAAGAACTGGCAGAAGCAATGATTCTTCAGGCGATCGTTATTTCAACTTCGATCGGCAATACCAAATCCGACCCCGCATTGATGGAAAAAGTAAAAGTTGCCATTTCTCAAGGAGCCAAAGGGATGGGACTAGATCTCGATCGGATGACCCTGACACCCCAGGGATTCCAACCTATTAATTAATAATGAATCAGAAAAGCAATTTTAAGTATCTATTTATTCTGGCGTTACTTTCCATTGTCAGTCTATTAGAGCCTCAATCGGCAATCGCACAAGAACGTAAGACTGTTAAAGATTATTTCTTAAATCTACCAGCTAGTTACGTCAGAATGACCACTGGCGGTAGACAGATGAATCGAACCGAACGATCTCAACTTTTAGAACGCGGCGGTACGATCGTCGATATTAATAACGGTTATCTACGGACTACTGGCGATACTTGTTTGCACGAGTTGGCAATATTTAAAAGAACTAAGGGCAGTCCGTTAATTGCAATTAATACAGCTTGTACTGTCGGCGATTCGATCGCAATTGTAGACCCCGATCGTAACTGGAAAGATATTACCACTCAAGTTTTTCCGATGCAAACACTCAAGACAAATAATGAAATGGGAGTAACGATTAAATTACCGCGTCAAGGCAAAGTAATTACGATCGGTGAAGGCGACCCTGCCGTGCGCTGGCAGATAGTTTTTAAAAACGATCGCTTTCAAGCTATGAAAAACTTTTAAGATTAATTACAATCTTTAATTAAATCAAAAAACATGCTAAATTCTAATTTTCAGATCTCCAAATTTGCCAGAAGTTCGATCGCCTTGCTACTCGGATTGTGGCTGAGTTTTAATCTTGCTACACCCACTCAGGCACATTGGGCAGATTTAGCAGTAGCCGATATTAAAATCGAACAGCAGGATGTTAATATTAATCTAACGATACCAACTGGTTTAGTCGAACAGTTTGATGATGATAAAAACAAGCAATTGTCAGAGGCCGAGATAACCAAACACCAAAAAGATCTTCAGACATTTTTCAACGAAAAAGTTCAACTGACAGCAGCACGAGAACAAAGTGAAACTCTAATTATTAAATCTGCAATTGGTAAAAAGCTACCATCGAACTTAATCGCCACCCCCGATACTCATAGCAACCTACTATTGCAATATCGTTGGGCGCAGCCGATAAGCCAATTGCAATTACATTACGATTTATTCATACCGGGGGTAAATACAGCGCGGTGTTTGGCACAAGTAGCTAATGGCGATCGACTCGATAATTTAGTGTTAACACCAACATCTAAAAATGTTGCGCTCATCGATGCACCAATTCTACAACAGATTACTAGTTTTATCGGATTGGGAGTCGAACATATCTGGACGGGCTACGACCATATTTTATTCTTGATTAGCCTGATAATGTTGGGTGGACAATTAAGTTACTTAATTAAAGTAGTTACAGCATTTAGTCTCTCTCACTCGATTACTTTATCTTTGGCAGTCTTAAATATTGTCTCTGTACCGAGTCGCTGGGTAGAGATTATCATTGCACTATCGATCGCGTACATTGCGGCTGAAAATTTATGGAAGAAGGAACCAGATTTAGGCAGATGGAAGTTAGCTTTTGGGTTTGGTTTAATTCATGGCTTAGGCTTTTCTTCGGTCTTACGGGAGTTAGAATTGCCTAGAGATAATTTATTAGTCTCGCTACTGAGTTTCAGTGCGGGTATCGAAATGGGGCAAATTGCGATCGTGCTATTTGCTTATGTTTGTTTGTCTTATCTTCGCAAGTTACCTTGGGATTTAACCATTCGGCGGTTAATTTCTGGTGGTGTAATTGTAATGAGTTTAATTTGGTTCTGGGAGCGTGCTTTTGTGGGATAGTAAATTGCTATGTTACGAGATCGATGTATTAATTGCGATCTATCAACATCTGAAGTACAATCTGGCAAGGGTAACAGATAGTAAAACCGTATAAAAAACGGGATTGTAAGTACTTTTCGTAGTCAGGAATACATTCCTATGAAAATAATTGTCGGGTTATCGAGCATCGCCCTTGTTTCATTTGTTAGCATTACCCCAGGTTTCGCTCTGGATCGATCGATATCCAGTACAGTTGAATCTAGTGTCGGAAAAAGTACTCTAGTAGCTGGCGGATTAACCACACTAGAGCGCGAACTCAAGCGTGCAGAAAACCGTGCAGCAGCTGAAGCCAGAAAGGCTGCAAATAAAGTCCGCCAAACCGAAAACCGCGAAGCTGCTGAAGCCAGACAAGAAGAACGCAAGGCACGTCAAACTCAATACAGGGAAGAATACCGTCAAGGTTATGAGGCGAGACAAGCAGCCGCAGCAGAACGTCGCGCTCAATCGGAGGCACGTCAGGCTGAAGCTGCCAAAAAGCAGGCGGCGATGGCTGCCGAAGCCCAGAAACGCGAAGCGGAAAAAGCAGCAGCAATCGAGAAAGAACGTGCGTATTACGCAAGTCTTTCTCCAGCTCGAAAGAAAGAATACGACGCTCAAAAGCAAGCTCAACAGCAGGCAAGATGGCAACTTTTGGGTAATTTATTAAATGTTGGGATGAGTATGATGGGTGACTCTTCCCCAGCAGCACCAGCAGAAACAGGTTTAACTCAAGCTGAGATCGATCGCAACAATCGTCGCGATAATCCAGCCCCTCAGACTGCACCCGCGCCCGCTCCAGTAATCAATGATTTTTTTGGTACAACTCGCGGTGTTGGACAATAAGTTTGGTAGGCATTACCCTCTAATCTAAACTCATGTAGAGACAAAACCTATCCTTATTTTAGAAGTAGTCGATCGCAATCATTCAATTGCGATCGATTTAGTTTTAGCCTAGAAAACACATCCCCGACTTCTCGAAGAAGTCGTGGATGTCGCATAATTCTAAACAGGTTTCTAAGCGTTCTTAGTCTACATGGCACCTTTAACGCTGGCATATAAATCTTTGAATAACCTTTGCTGCTCGCTATGGTCTACGATCGGTAGTGGATATTTAACCTGATGGCGAGTTAAGGGTAAAATATTGCCACTGAGAATAACATTAGTATCGATCGATTTTAATTCTGGCACCCATTGGCGGATATATTCGCCTTCTGGATCGAATTTTTTAGCTTGAGTATACGGGTTAAAAATCCTCAGAGGCTTGGGATCCATGCCACTCGACGCGCTCCATTGCCAGCCACCATTATTTGCCGATAAATCGCCATCGATAAGGCGTTCCATAAAGTATTTTTCGCCCCATTGCCAGTCAATAATCAAATCTTTCGTCAGGAAACTGGCGACGATCATTCGACATCGGTTGTGCATCCACCCCGTCTGTTTGAGTTGGCGCATGGCAGCATCGACGATCGGATAGCCCGTTCTGCCCTCACACCAGGCTTGAAAATGAGTTTCGTCGTTTTTCCAAGGAAAGTGTTTAAAGTGGTCGCGGTAAGGCCCCTGGGCTAGGCTGGGGAAGTTATACATCGCCTGCTGATAAAATTCTCGCCATGCGAGTTCTTGTTGCCAGGTGGTAATTCCCGCACGGGCTTCATCGCTTCTGGCTTCTACCATTGCGGTAGTTGTAGCAGCCCATATACTACGAATACCAATCGTCCCAAATACCAGCGCAGCACTCATTTCCGATGTGCCAGGGTTGGCGGGATAGTTGCGTTGTTCGTCGTATTCAGAGATCGCACGGTGGCAGAATTTTGTGAGTACTTGCTCGGCGGCACTGGTACCTGGCTCTTGGGCCAGGGGCTGCTCCCAGGTAAATCCTAACTCTTTGGCAGTAGGTAGATCGATCGTCGGTACGAGCGTCAGAGCTTGTCTTTCGGTGGGCGTTAATTGGCTGGGGGGCAATTTGACTTCAACTGGTGCGGGTTTAGGCTGGCTATTCCAGTTGCGCCAGAAGGGGGTATAGACGCTGTAGGGCTGTTTGTTCCCAGTTTGAATGGCATTCGGTTCGTGGAGGAGTCGATCCCACTGGGGATTCGCTTGAATATTTTGGGCTGTTAAGGCGGCTGTTACGCGCTCGTCGCGAGTCTGGGAGTAAGGTTCGACATCAAGGTGCCAGTGGACTGCTGTAGCTTTAAGGGTGCTGGCTAGCTGCGGTATTTTGGAGATCGGATCTCCATCGATAAATAGTAACTCGCTCCTGGCTTGGCGATAATCTTCAGCCAGCATTTTTAAGCAGCCGATGAGATAAGCAACTCTAGCTGGAGCCACAGCCTGGGATAGAATGGCTCGATCGAAACAAAACACGCCGATGACTCTAGCACCAGTCTCGCACGCTGCTGCTAAACCGATGCTATCTGAAACTCGTAAGTCCCGACGATGCCAAAATAGAACTAAATCTGACATTAAAAACCCTATTTACACCCTCAAAGCTCGAACCTAGATGGCAGAATATATCCACCATCTAGGTTTATGAGAGCAATTTTAATTAAGTGACATACCTCGCCGACCGATAAAGGAGCGGCGATACCTTGATGCTTCACTGGAACGTGCTACTAAAGTAGTCTTATCGGCCCTCCACGCCCATTTAAAGTCTCCCAATGCCCTATGGCGACTATCGTTAATCTTAGCAAAAAACCTGACGATGGCACGGCGATCGCGCCAGATTTTCAATAATTATTTGCTATTTGTCAGGGAACCGAGCAGTGAGTTGACACCTGCGGTAGACAGATTCCCGATTGCTTTAGGGACGCTATCTGCTAAGGCACCGATCGCGACGTTAATTAGTTTAGCTGGTTCTAGTTCTACTTTAACTAGATTCCATAATTGCTGAACTTCACTGACATGTAAGCGATTATCTTCGGTTAGTGCCATGATAATCTGGTTGCGAATCGATCGACCTTCGGCAGACAATAGGAATTGAAAGCCTAATTGTGCGGTGGGAAGCAGATCGAAGTTGTTATCGCTACGCGCAATCCCGATCATACTTTCCAACCGTTTCCACTGGAGTTTACCATCTTTGATCGCTACTTCTAGCAATCGGCGGCGCATCTCTGGTGTTTCACCATTGAGCAATCTTTGAGCGACGTAAGGATAGCCAATTTCGACGATTTTAAATTCTGGATTGAGGCTGAGTGCGATCCCTTCTTGGGTGACGAGGGAGCGAATGATCAGCGAAAATTGGGCGGGAACGCGGAAGGGGTACTGAAACATCAATTCCGAAAATTCATCGGTAATTGTTTTAAAGTTAAAGTTACCAACATTTTCGCCGATCGCATTATCTAATACGCGCTCTAGGGCGGGGATAATTGGCGAAATATCGATATCTGGTGTGAGGAAACCCAGTTCCACAAAGTCATCGGTGAGCGAGGGATAGTCTTTATTAATTACATGTACTATCGATCCGGCAATCGTTTCTTTGGTACTTTGGGTGAGTTGATCCATCATGCCAAAGTCGATAAATGCCATCCGCCCGTCGGCGAGGGCAAATAAGTTACCAGGATGAGGATCGGCATGAAAGAAGCCAAATTCTAACAACTGTCTCAAGCCAGCATAAACACACGCTTTAATCAGTTTATCGCGATCGAGTCCAGCTCTTCTAATTCCTTCTAAATCGGTTAATTTAATCCCATCGATCCACTCTAATGTCAGCACGTTGCGACTGGTATATCGCCAATAAATCGAGGGCACTTTAACAGCAGGATCGTCTTGAAAGTTGGCGGCAAACTTCTCGGCATTCCGCCCTTCATTCTCATAATCGATTTCTTCAAATAACTTGGTACCAAATTCATCGACGACGATCGTTAGGTTATCGCCTAAGTTCAATGGTAAGAACGGTTTAATCCAAGTAGCCGCCCATCTTAACAGATATAAATCGCGGGTAATAGTCGGCAGTAAATTAGGGCGTTGAACTTTAACGGCTACATCTTCACCGCTATACAACCTAGCCTTATAAACTTGACCCAAACTAGCAGCAGCAACTGGACGCGGTGAGATCTCTTTGTACAGCTCTTCAACCGATTTTTTGAGCTGAGTTTCAATAATCTGCATCGCCAACTCGTTGTCGAAAGCTGGCAATTGATCTTGTAGCTTAATCAGCTCATCCAAGTAATCTTGTCTGATTAAATCGGGGCGCGTCGATAGCGATTGTCCGACTTTAATAAATGTCGGGCCTAAACGAGTTAAAATCTCTCGTAGTTGCTCGGCGCGTTGGTACTTATTGGCTTCGGTATTACCAACCGATCGATCGAGTAGTAGACCAAGTATAAATCCGCCAAACAACCAGACTACACCGATTGCCCGCCAGATTACCAGCCAAGGACGTTTATTATAGTAACTAGCAATTACGCGTGGATTGTACTGCCGCATTTGGGCGAGTTGTTGCTGACTCACGTTTTGAAGTATCCTCTTACTCGATCGATCCGTATAATGATAATTATGAGCCGATAAAATTAATTTTAATTACATTTTTCCTGAATATCTTAATTTTTCGCAATCAAACTCATAATTTATTCTTAATAATATTGTACAAAACTATAACTTAGACGGTACTATCGCAATAACCGAACCTCAGTTCGATCGCGGCAAACCCAGTCTGGGTGTATACATTGAGGATTGGGGATCGGTATTTATGGTAAATTAGAGTTAGAGCGGTTACATTAACGCTCGTCCGTCTCTTCATAGTACCCATTTAGTGCTAATCTCTCCAGCAGCACTCTCGTCAGGGGCAGACTTGTTTCCTAACAATGCAGAAATTATTAATTACTGGTGCAAGTGGCTTTCTAGGTTGGAATCTGTGCCAAGTTGCGCGTGCTGACTGGGAAGTACATGGAATCTACGATCGACATCCGATCGAAATTCCTGATGTGAGTTTACATCAAATCGATCTCACTAATGCCGATGTAGTTACAGCCGAGATCGAGCGGATTTTACCTGTTGGTGTCATTCATCTCGCCGCAGCTTCTAGCCCCAACTTTTGTCAAACGCATCCAGCCCAATCTTATCTCATCAACGTTACTGCGACAGAGAACTTAGCCAGAGTCTGTTTCCAGGCAAAAATTCCCTTTGTCTTCACCTCTACCGATTTAGTATTTGACGGTACCCAGCCGCCGTATAAAGAGACAGATCCCGTCTCGCCGATTAATACCTATGGCGAACAAAAAGTAGCAGCCGAGCGAGGGATTTTAGCTGTTTATCCCCGCGCGACAATTTGTAGAATGCCGTTGATGTTTGGCAACGCACCACCAACCGCGATGAGTTTTATTCAACCTTGGATCGAATCGTTAAAATCCGATCGCAGTTTACAGTTGTTTGTCGATGAATTTCGGACTCCAGTTAGTGCTATGACTGCTGCACATGGATTATTGCTAGCTTTACAGTTAGCTCCGGGCATAATTCATTTAGGCGGTAAAGAACGAATTTCTCGGTATGAATTTGGACTGCTATTGGCAGAAGTATTTAACTTCGATTCGGCATTATTATCGCCCATGAAGCAACAAGATCTAGCAATGTCTGCTCCGCGTGCGGCGGATGTTTCATTCGACATTCGTAAAGCGATCGAATTTGGTTATCAAGTGCCATCATTGCGATCTCAATTAGCCTCAATTAATATTTAGGAATGAGGATTAAATAACGTGCATTGCCGCGATTATGCTGCACGCCAAACACTAATCGCAATTTTTCCCCGCACCTGTCGCTGTTCGAGTTGACGAATTGCCTCTGGCACATCACTCAGATTGTAAATTCGATTCTGCACGAGTTCGCCAACGATAAAAGGTACAATTTTTTCAGCTTCAATTAAATCTTTCAAAATCAACAGATCCGATCGATTGGGTTTAGCCATCAAACATTTTAATTTTCGCCCCATAATTCTCGAAATCACCGAACCGAACAACAGCACTTGGAACAGTCGAGAAATGGAACCACCAATCAGAACATAAATACCATCGGGCTTTAACATCGATCGATAGTCAAAAACCGATCGATAGGCGGCTGCATCGAGAATGAGGTCGTACTGCTGCCCATTTTTGGTGACATCTGTTTGAGTGTAATCGATGATTTTGTCTGCACCGAGCGTTTTCATCATCTCCATCTTATTCGTACTGCATACCGCCGTCACCTCCGCCCCAAATGCCTTGGCAATCTGCACCGCAAACGACCCTACGCCGCCCGATGCACCATTGATTAACACCTTTTGACCAGATTTTATCTGTCCGCAGTCCCGCAGCCCTTGGAGCGCAGTCAAGGCAGCGCAGGGGACGGTTGCAGCTTGCTCGAATGAGATATTTGTCGGCTTGAACGCCAATGCCGCTTCTGTCGCACAGACATACTCAGCAAACGCGCCGAAACCAGATTCTGACAGATCGCCATATACCTCATCACCTACCTGAAACTGGGTGACATCTTTACCTACAGCTTCAACCTGTCCCGCGATATCCATGCCGAGAATCTGGATTTTCGGCTTGAGGATGCCCCCAAACATCAGGCGGCTGATGAATGGATCGCCGCGCATCAGATGCCAGTCGCCAGCATTAATGGAGGTGGCGCGAACTCGCACTAGCACGCCATTAGCTGTAACGATGGGCTTGTCAACTTCTTGTAGGTTCAATACATCTGGTGAGCCATATTCAGTCTGAACGATCGCTTTCATGTTTGTTAGCCTGCACAGCTTTGACTTACACCGTAAGTATAACTTATGGTGTAAGTTTGTCAAGATGAGATGTGCAAACAGCGAGCTAATGAAAGATGAGCAAGTCAGATACCACGCCCCAGCTTCCGTTAAGTCGAGAACGGATCTTAATCGCGGCGATTCACCTAGCTGACAAGAGCGGGCTGGAATCGCTCTCGATGCGGAAGATTGCCCAGGAACTGGGCGTTCAGGCGATGTCGCTGTACAACCATGTGGCGAATAAAGACGATTTGCTCGATGGCATTGTGGATATTGTCATTGGCGAGATTGAGGTGCCCGATCTTGATGTTGATTGGCAGACGGCGATGCGACGGCGGGCTAATTCTGCTCATGAGGTGTTGTTGCGTCACCCCTGGGCGACTACGCCGATCGTGTCACGGATTAATGTCGGGCCAGCAATGTTACGGTATATAGATGCGACTCTGGGTTGTTTGTGCGAAGCGGGCTTTTCCTTTGAGATGGTCGATCGAGCCTGGAATGCGATCGATAGTCACATTTATGGATTTACGCTACAGCAGCTCAACTTTCCAATCGAGACTACGGAATATGCGAAGGCAGCGCAGGAATATATTCCGAACATCCCGGCGGATAAATACCCTTATATGAATCGGCTGACTCATCACATCATCGACGGAGATTATGATGGTATTGCTGATTTCAATTTCGGTCTGGAATTGATTCTCGATGGACTCGAAAAGTTGCTAAATAAAACCAAAATTATCGTTGATTAATTAGATCGATCTCAGTACCAGATATAGTCAGGGCGAATACAGCCATCGATCCAACTTTTATTTAGAACGTTATACAAGTATTATTCCCCGATTCGCTCCACTTTTAATAGAGCGCGATAGCCGATCGGACTGGGATAATTGAGCTTAGAACGAGTATCTTCAGTAAATGCTGAAACTTTAAATAATCTCACTTTAAAGCCATTCTGCCTGTGCTCAATTTGGAGTGGAGTGCCTAACTTGACATTCGTTATAATAAAGTAATTTCGCTCTGGAGCACTATTCGGTTCGATAGTTAGATAAATTTCAACTAGATCCGCTCGATATGCAACCGGACGAGTTTCAAAGCGAATATTTGCTTTAATATAACGTGTGTTACCTGTGCTATTACCTACACCATAAAGTTGGTTATTCAAGAGACTAAATCGATTTCCTAAGTCCGTACTATCATTTGGACGGGGTTGCAGTTTTGGATCTAGGTTGTAATCTTTGAGTTTAAAAGGTGTTTTTTGCACCTGTAGAGTTACCGTCTGAATAGCTTTTGGATCGATTTTTTTGGATTCGATACTACCAGGATAAGGATCGATCTCCAGGACTCTAACATAATATCCGCCCACCTTTTTGATGTTACGAGGATCGAAGTAATCGGCGGAGCCTACTCCCAATCTGAGATTGAAATCGCCGAAACTTTTGCCAGCTTGCTGCAAATTGAGCGTCACAAGAGCTTCACCAGGCCAATAACAATTGATATCCTTAGAACAGCGACTGTCTCGAATGCTCGATACCGTAATTTCTAATCGATCGGTACTAAATACAGCTTTAGAGCCTAATGCTACTCGCACGGGTTTTCCTAGCTGGGGATTGGCGATTTCTGTGGCAATGGGGGTAGAATATCCGATCGAACTGGTAGTAACGATCCCAAATAGTAATGCAAAAGTTGTCGCTGTCGAAATTGAGAGCGAACGAAAAATTGGTGTTGTCATAAATTTATGTCGATCGAATAATGCGCGCATATCTAGCTAACTACAACCAGCTAATTGCAATTTCCGCAACCAAATTGCACCGCGAATATCGATCGACTCAAATTTTAGCTAGTTCCACAAAAATCTAGCATCAAGTACGAATCCTGGTAAGATATCTTCACCCGATAGCGACTCAGGCGCAGTCAAGAGTTCTGGTGGTTTTCCTTGTCGATAAATAGCCGCGCGTTTACCCTTGGGATCTAGCAACCAACCCAAACGACAACCGCTTTCCATATATTCCACCATCTTCGCCTGAGTTTGTACCCAAGAATCAGATCGCGACATTAGCTCGATGACAAAATCTGGACATAATGGCAAAAACCCTCGCCGTTCTTCTGGGGTTAGAGCTTCCCATTTATCAATGGTAATCCAAGCTACATCAGGAGATCGATCTCCGCCTGCTGGTAGTTCAAAGCCAGTAGATGAATCGAAAGTTTTCCCGATATCGTTCGTCCGATTCCACAGCCCGATTTCTAGATTTAACTCAGAATTCCAATTTCCGGTTTCACCGCCTGTCGGAGCCATAACAATTAAATTTCCTGCTTTATTTCTTTCCAGCTTCATGTCTGGATTGTCGATCGCAATCTGCCGAAATTGACTGCGGCTGAGATTAGAGATCGAATTTAAATTGAGGGTGAGGGCTGCCATGACTGGAAAATATAGTCACTACTATTTAATTTTAGCATCTGTAACTAGAGGGTCGATGCACTGGTATGAACCCAAGCGATCGACTAGTCGGCAATACTGGCACGTAAATCGTTTAGCGTAACCATTAATGTCATTGGTTCGATCGGGGATTCATCAAACCCTAAAGCCACATAAAAATTCTTAGCTTCTGCGGAAATAGCATGAACGATAATACCGCGAATACCGATCGTGTCTGCTGCTCGATCGATCCGTAATGCCGCATCCCGAAATAACGCTCGTCCTAAACCTTGTCCCTGACAAGCACGATCGATTGCCAATCGTGCCAAAATTACAACAGGAATCGGATTGGGCATGTTGCGTCGAAATTTACCTAATGCAGCTTCGCTACTAATTCCCCCAGATGCCAGCGCATAATAACCGACAACTTTATTGTCGATACAAGTTACAAAAGTTCTGGATGCACCGCTAGTTTGATTTGCTAATGCTCGACGTTTCAACCAATCATCTAGCGCATCGATACCACAAGCAAAATCGGTTAATAAGTGCTGACTATTCAACAATTCGGGTGATGTGAGACTCATGATTTAGTCCCAAGGTGCTGGAGTTTGCATCGTTTTACGCAACCGATCGTTAGGTTGGGGCGGTGCATCGAGAATCGCTAAAAATTCTGTGTATGCTGCTGGACTCACCAAAAAAATAGTCCGTTCTAACAATGTTTCTTCCGCAGCATTTCTGGCAGCTTCTAAGATAAAGTCAGTGCGATTTTTGCCTTTAATTCTAGCTGCCATATCGATAAGATCGCGCTCTTCTGGCTTGATTCGCAAGTTTAGGGTGTTGCGTGGCGTTGTGTTTGTCATCTGGTTGGGATCGTCTTTGTCAAGAGCATCAATACAGGTATTTTAGCATGATGTAATGACAACGACAGTATGAGACGATCGATTGGGTCGATGTTAGAGACACTTGCACTCGACCTGTAGTAATGTTCCCGCACTCAAGAGAGCTATTCCCCAGATCGTTCAGTCGCACCTAGCTGTCGGAGATTATCGAGTGTCATTTGCAAATACTGAGTTTGTCCTTGTGTGCGAAATAGCTTTGCTGCTTGCCGAAAATCTTGGATCGCTCCTGCTTTGTCGTTTAGTTTGTCACGTTTCAGAATGCCCCGATTGCCGTAGGCTTTTGCAGATTGAGAATTGAGAACGACCGCGCGGTTGTAATCAGCTAATGCACCTTGGCTGTCATTCAACTTGCTTTGTTTCAGATTGCCTCGATTGTAATAGGCATCAGCATCTTGAGGATTGAGAGCGATCGCTCGATCTAAATCGACTAATGCACCTTGACTGTCATTGAGCTTGTCTTTTTTCAGAACGCCACGATTGTTGTAGGCTATGGCATATTGAGGATTGAGGGTAATTGCCCGATCGAAATCGGCTAATGCACCTTGGCTGTCATTCAACTTGTCATGTTTCAGCTTGCCACGATTGATATATGATGCGGCATGTTTAGGATTGAGGGTAATTGCCCGATCGTAATCAGCTAATGCACCTTGGATGTCATTCAACTTGTTATTTTTCAAAATACCGCGATTGTAGTAAGCTAGCGCATATTGCGGATTGAGGGCAATTGCCCGGTCGTAATCGGCTAATGCACCTTGGATGTCATTCAATTTATCACCTTTCAGATTGCCACGATTGGTGTAAGATGCCGCATCTTGAGGGTTGAGGGCAATTGCCCGATCGTAATCAGCTAATGCACTTTGGATGTCATTCAACTTGTTATTTTTTAGATTGCCACGATTGGCGTAGACTATCGCATTTTCAGGATCGAGGGCGATCGCGCGGTTAAAATCGGCTAATGCACCTTGAATATCATTTAATTTATTCTGTTTTAGATTGCCACGATTGTTATAGGCTACGGCACCTTGAGGATTGAGAACGATCGCGCGGTTGTAATCGATTAAAGACTGCCGAAACTCTTGAAGTTGTTCGTAGACGTAGGCACGGACGAAGTAAGCAACCGTATATCGAGGATTAATCCTAATCGCCTTACTGAGTTCCTGAATAGCTGTGCGTTTGCCAGTAGTGACATCTTCACCAGGCTCTACAAATTTATTAAAACCTGCAATAAAGTATTCGTCTGCACCAACTGGTGTTTGTTCTTTAGCGGCTCCAAGGATAGAAGGCAAACGATTTCCACTGATGCTAATTCCTGCACCTGCGAGATCTGGCACCAGCCAACGAACGGGAATGCCTCGGTTATAGCCGATTTTGCTGCCAACCTTGGATCGATCATCGAGATCGGTATTTCCGCTATATCGCTCTCCTTGTCCGTGAATAGCTACTAACTGACCATTACGATCGAACACACCGCCACCACTCATTCCTGGTAAGGTAAAGGCATCATAAACAACACTGTAGCCGCCTCGATCGCCTGTAATCCTTTTATCGACTGCTGCAATTACTTCCCCCTTATTGAAACTAAATCCAGGCTGTTCGAGCGGGAATCCAGCAGTATACACCACATCATCTACTTTCAACGCACTAGCAGTACCTAGCTGCGCTACTGGATATTTGCGACTGCTCCGAAACTGAACGATCGCCAGATCGAGATCGGTACCGATAAGTTTGACGCTGTTAGCTGTAACTCGATATTTTTGCCCATCTGCCAATCCCAGCTCGTAAGTCTCTCCCGTTGGGACTTTTTTGCGACTGCCCTTTCCACAGACGACATGCCGATTGGTGGCGATCGTGTAGAGATCGCCAGAACGCGCGATAATTATTCCCGAACCGACGCTACTGTCTTGCTGTAATTTAATCTCGACTGTGACTGCGCGTGCGTTGGCGTAGCCTCTCCTCTGGAGACTCGATTGTACTTCCGCTGCTGACTTGGCTGCCATTACCGCTGGCTGCACCAACACCACCTGCGTCCCCACCAAAGCCGCAGTCAAAAACCAAGAAGAACGTGACATATTTTTGCAAGCGAATTAAAAATTAGCTTTATCTTACCGTGTCGCTCGATCGCTACCAAAAAAGTAGGGGCAATGTCTTGTCGGTTTTTTTATTCGGAGGGAACCTCCGAATAAAACCGCCGCTTCATGAATTGCCCCTACTTTTGGATTCGTAATTTAAAATTCACCAACTAAAGCATCGATACAGCGATCGCAAATTGCTGGCTGTTCGCTATTTTGACCGACGGTAGGTGAATAGTTCCAGCACCGATCGCATTTCTCGCCGTCTGCTTTGGTAACTCCAATTTTCCCCCCGGCACTGGTGGTTTGATGTTGGCATTCTTGGAGTAAGTTTGCATCATCGATTAACTCGACTTGAGAGGCGAGGAATAGGTACCGCAATTCGTCGATCCCATTCGATTTGGGTTGAGGTGCGGCTGTTGGCGTAGGGACGCTGACGGGTGGATAAGGAATTAATTCTCCCGAATTTTCGATCGCGGAGATCGTCCGTTCGGTGTAATATTGTGCGCCGATGATTTGGTTTTTATAAGCGATCGCCCGATCGAATGTTTGGCGGCGTTTTTCTTTGGTTAATAGATGGCGAATTACAAACAATCCACTCATTACCAAACCGACACCTTTAAGAGTGGTTTCAACAAAAGGAATGCGATTGACGATATCGATCAACCCGATCGCAATATACAGCCCAAATGCGCCAGTTAATACTAGTAATGTATTGCCAATCAATCGCCAACCTTTTTGATAAGTTTCGATCGCGATCGCCAGACTACTACTAATGACATTACCGCCACTTCTTAATGTTTCGCCGATCGCTGGTAGTGGCGAACTATTGACTAGTTTATCGATCGTCGGTGTCCGAGAATTAGCCGCGATAATTACCGCGCTCTTGCTCATACTCCCCTCCTTGGAGGGGCTGGGGGTGGGTTCCGAATTAAACGATAATGCTCCTAACTTAGCCCTTAAAGTCGGATCGCTCACCTGCAATAATACCTTGGCTTCTAGGCTCGAACCGATCGCTTTATCGGTGCGAGCTTGTTCCATTACCTTATTAATGTCTGTCCGCAGGTCGCGAATTTTATCCCAGGTGACGGCTAAATCTGGCTGTAACCATTGCGGATCGAGTTTTACCCAACCGGACTCAAATACCGATTTATAAGGGGTTTGGTAGGGTAAATACTGCCAGATATCTTCTGCCATGTGACAGAGGACGGGGGCGATCGCGCGGGTCAGATTTTCGAGGATAATGGCGATTACTGTCTGACAACTGCGGCGGCGGAAGGAGTCGGGCGCGCTGATGTAGAGTCGATCTTTGGCGATATCTAGGTAGAAGTTCGACAGATCGACGATGCAGAAGTTCTGGACGGTTTGAAAAAATTTAAAGAATTGATAGCGATCGAATGATTCGGTAATTTCGTTAAATACCACACTCATTCGATGCAGCATGTATCGATCGAGTTCGGCTAATTCGGCATAAGGAACGGCATCTTTCGCCGGATCGAAATCGTGAATATTTCCAATTAAAAATCGCGCTGTATTCCGAATTTTACGAGAAGCATCGGATAGTTGTTTGAGGACGTTCGGGCCGATTCTTACTTCAGTGGAGTAATCTACCGACGATACCCATAACCGCACGAGATCGGCTCCATATGGATCGATCTTAACTTTCTTCTTGCTAACTTCGATCGTCCCACCATTAATTACCACCATCGGATCGATGATATTACCAAGAGACTTACTCATTTTCTCACCATTTTCATCCAACACGAAGCCGTGAGTGAGGACGGTTTTAAATGGAGCGATGCCGTTATTGGCGACGCTAGTTAATAAACTCGATTGGAACCAGCCCCGATGTTGATCCGATCCTTCGAGATACATATCTGCTGGATAAGCTAAATTATCTCGTTGTCTGGCTACCGCCGCCCAGGATGAGCCGGAGTCAAACCAGACATCCATCGTATCCGTTCCCAGGCGATAGCTGCGTCCGTTATGACGATAAGCTTCGGGTAATAATTCCTCAACCGACATCGAATACCAGGCATCGGAACCATGTTCGCGGAAGATATTTTGGACGTATCCGATCGTTTCTTCGGTTAGTAATGGTTCGTTAGTTTCATTATCGTAAAAAACCGGAATCGGTACGCCCCAATTACGTTGGCGCGAGATACACCAATCCGATCTTTCTGCGACCATTGGCGTAATCCGATTCTCACCTTGAGCGGGAATCCATTCGACTTCGGAAATAGCTTTTAAGGCTGCTTCTTTAAACCCTTTTACCGATGCAAACCATTGCTCGGTCGCACGGAAAATGGTTGGCTTTTTAGTCCGCCAATCGTAGGGATATTTATGTGGGTAAGCTTCTTCTTTAATTAGGGAGTTCGCTTCGAGCAATGCTTCAATTACTAATTGATTTCCATTACCTAAAACATTTTCACCTTGAAATAATTCGCCTGCTTCTTCGGTAAAGTTACCATCGCCATCTACAGGCGCGAGAATGGCTAGCCCGTATTTCATCCCGACGATATAATCTTCTTGACCGTGACCTGGTGCGGTATGTACCAAACCAGTACCCGATTCAGTAGTGATATAGTCGCCGCCGATAATTACCGGACTGTGCCGATCGTACAGTGGATGCTTATAATTGGTATGTTCTAAATCTGCACCTTTAATGACGGCTTTATTGGTCAGGTTGAGATTTAATTTAGCGGCTAAACCTTCAACCATGTCTGCCGCGACGATCGCATATTTACAGCCACTATAATGATTATCTTCCCGTCCGGTAACCTCGACGATCGCGTAATTAAGATCGGGGTTTACCGCCACGGCTAAATTTGCCGGAATCGTCCAGGGTGTAGTCGTCCAGATCGCGACGGCTAGATCGTCCTGAAATGGTTCTAAAATCGCCTTAGCTGCCTCTGCAACCTGCGTGACTTTAAATGCTGCGAAAATGCTCCGCGAGACGTGTCCTTCGGGATATTCTAGCTCCGCTTCTGCCAGTGCTGTCTTAGAACTGGGACTCCAATGCACGGGCTTCAACCCGCGATAGATATAGCCCTTCAACACCATTTGCCCGAACACGCCGATTTGCGCCGCTTCGTACTCCGGTTGCAGCGTCAGATAGGGTTTATCCCACTCACCCCACACACCCAGCCGTTTGAAGCCGATTTTCTGCTCCTCAACTGTCTTGAGGGCAAACGCCGCCGCCTTTTGGCGCAGCTCCAACGGCGAGAGGTTTTTCCGCTCCTCTGGCTTCATATCTTGAATTACTTTAAGCTCGATCGGCAGTCCGTGACAATCCCAACCAGGAACGTATCTGACTTTGCGCCCTTTGAGCAACTGATAGCGATTGATGATATCTTTGAGCGTTTTATTCAACGCATGACCCATGTGCAGCGTACCATTAGCGTATGGTGGGCCATCGTGTAAGACAAAAATCTCGCCGGGATTCGACTGTGACAGCCGTTCAAAAATCTGCTCGTCTGCCCAGAATTTTTGCAGTTCGGGTTCGCGAATGACTGCATTCGCACGCATGTCAAACTTAGTCTGGGGTAAGTTTACGGTGTTTTTGTAACTTCCTGGTGCTGTCACAGTAGTAAATGCTTGTTGGTTTGTATCCGTCTATTATAATCGGTCGAGTGCTGGGCACGATCGCGTACTTCTCCTTACGGAGCGACTGAAATCACGCGGAGGAAACCTCCGCATTTGTTTCAGTCAGGTTATCAGCAGTCGATCGATCGCATTGAGTATCTTGAAACCGCTGCTGGTATTAGACAAGGGCTAGACGAGCTAGCCAAAGGACAATCGGTTGCAGTTATTCCAGCTATAGAGGCACTTAGAAGCAAGCTCCAGCAACCCAAAGCATGAATTACACCATCGAAATTTTACCTCAGGCACAAAGGTAATATTGAAACTGCTTTAAGTCAAGAAAATGATATCTAGAATCTAGACCGATCGCTATGGCATCATAGTACAATTTAGGTTAAGGAGAAAATATTATGACTTATATCAAACCTCAAATCGATACCGATCTCAACATTATTCCTAGTGAAGATATTGCTGTAAGAGCAAAGAAAATAGCAGCGGCTGGACAAAAACAAGTTGTAGCAGATATCGTCCGTCTCAAAGCGATGGGGCAGCCAATTTACTATGAAATTGGAAAAACATTAGTTCGTGAAGAAGCTGATGGGCGAAAGTTTGAGTATCGGTTACGGGATGATGGTAGTGAAGAAATTTTGGGCGAGCTTGTTTAAATCATGCCAGAATTGATGGTCATTGCAGGGGCAAATGGATCTGGAAAATCCACCCTCACAAAACTTTTCATCGATAATATTCCAGTTATAGATCCTGATGCCATTGCCCGTGAGATTGCACCCGAACAGCCTGAGTCTGCTGCTTTAGCTGCTGGAAGAAAAGCGATCGAATTAGCACGATCGTATATTCGATCGAATGATAGCTTTATTGTTGAAACAACGCTGGCAGGTAATACCTATCTCAATCTAATGCGTGAAGTCAAATCATTGGGCTGGCTTGTCAGATTAAGTTATATTGGAATTAACCAACCAACTACCAATATTCAACGAGTTCAAAGTCGTGTCGAATTAGGCGGTCATGATGTGCCTAGAGCAGATATTTTGCGTCGGTATGAACGTAGCTTGGCTAATTTGAATAAAGCAGCCAAAATAGTCGATACATTAATTCTATATGATAATTCAACGAGTGCTGGACATCAGCTATTAGCTACGATTGAAGGAGATCGAGCGATCGTTTATGTGCCAGAATTGCCGAGCTGGGTAGCAAAAGCAAATCTAAATCTTTAGAAACAACGAGATCGATCTCGTAGAAACCCTCGCGCATCAAAAATATCCCTGACTTCTCGAAGAAGTCGGGGATCTGGCATTACTTTAAACTAAACTAACCGATACTCGAAGGTTCTTTCTCTTTAGCTAAGAACTTCTCTAACTCAGTCAATGCTTCCGCATCAACTTTGGTTTGCATCGGGCAGAATTTAGGGCCGCACATCGAACAGAATTCCGCAGTTTTGTAGATATCTGCGGGGAGAGTTTCGTCGTGATATTCCTTCGCCCGTTCGGGGTCGAGGGAAAGCTCGAATTGACGATTCCAATCGAAGTTATAACGCGCCTTAGACAGCTCATCATCGCGATCGCGTGCCCCCGGACGTTTGCGGGCGATATCGGCAGCGTGAGCGGCGATTTTGTAGGCAATCAGACCATTGCGGACATCTTCAGCATTGGGTAAGCCGAGGTGTTCTTTTGGAGTCACGTAGCAGAGCATCGCGGTACCGTACCAGCCAGCCATTGCCGCCCCGATCGCGGAGGTGATATGGTCGTAGCCAGGTGCAATGTCGGTAACTAGTGGCCCTAAGACGTAGAAGGGAGCCTCTGAGCACTCTTCCATCTGCTTTTTGACGTTGAACTCAATCTGATCCATCGGGACGTGTCCGGGGCCTTCTACCATCACTTGGATGTCATGTTCCCAGGCGCGGCGGGTAAGATTTCCTAACGTTTTGAGTTCGGCGAGTTGGGCTTCATCGGAGGCATCGTGAGTACAACCAGGACGCAATGAGTCGCCTAAGCTGAAGGACACATCGCATTTTTTGAAGATTTCGATGATGTCGTCGAAGTGGGTATAGAGCGGATTTTGCTTGTGATGATGCAACATCCACCGCGCTAAGATCCCACCGCCACGCGAGACAATTCCTGTCAGTCGATTGCGGACTAGGGGTAAGTGTTCGATTAAAATCCCCGCATGGATGGTTTGATAGTCAACCCCTTGCTGAGCGTGCTTTTCGATGATGTGTAGAAAATCATTGGGGGTAAGATTTTCGACATTGCCGTGGACGCTTTCTAAGGCTTGGTAAATGGGTACAGTCCCGATGGGAACGGGCGAATTTTTGATGATTTCGATCCGAATTTCATCTAAGTTACCGCCACCAGTGGAGAGATCCATCACGGTATCGGCACCGTATTTGACAGCCAGAATCAGTTTATCAACCTCATCTTGCATGTTAGAAAAACTGGGTGATGCACCGATATTTGCATTCACTTTACAGCTAGATGCAATCCCGATCGCCATTGGTTCGAGATTGGGATGATTGGTATTTGCAGGGATAATCATCCGTCCGCGCGCGACTTCCGAGCGGATCAGATCCACGGGGAGACGTTCGCGTTTGGCGACATGGTGCATTTCTTCTGTTTCTACACCTTGACGCGCGTAGTGCATTTGGGAGACATTGGCTTGTCCGCTACGTTTGGCAATCCATTCAGCACGCATATTCAATTTCCTATCATAAACAGCTTCCCTCCGCTGGCATTACCCAGACTCAGGTGCAAGGGTATGTTCTCAGCCCGACTGGTTTCGGACACCCCTAGCTATAGTTGTAGATTCTAACATTTACGGCTGAGTTTGGGGTAGCTATTGCGAATTATCTAAGATGGCAGCCACTTATAGACAGCTAGTAATATTCCACCGACAAAGACTACTGTTACGCCTGTAATTATCGGCTGAATAATAGAGCTTTTTGTCTCGGTAGCCCTAATTTCACCTTCAATTTTAACGACACTAAGTTTGACCTCGGTCACATCTTTTTGGATTCCTTCCAGTCTTTGGTCGATTCGATCGATCCGTTGGTCTAGTTTGTTGAGAATATCTTTGAGATCGGTTTCAATGATTAGAGACATTTAGATCTCCACCTTGCGGATGATTTAGTTGATGTCTAACGATGTTACTGCTGAGTCTTTTTTATTCTAACCTATTCATTCGACATAGCTAACAATTTCACTTTTGAGCCAATTGTTTTCGGCGGGCGTGAGTAATTGTGCGATCGAGTATTTTCTAACTCTGTTTTGCAATTGGATCGATCGAGTAAAAGGCACGAGCGAAAAAGCCGTGCTAGTTTTTAGATCGCTAATATTAGTAAGTCTTTTGCGGAAATATTCTTTACCGAACATGTACTTGACGATCGTCAGAGTGCAACCTTCAAAACAAATATTAACTCGCTCTAACGAGCCATAAGCAAATTTTACCATCAGCCACAATCCCACCAAACCAAAACCAGCGAAAAATAATTGTTTGGCAGGATCTATAAACAAACTGAGCGTCAGCGAATAAAACAAAATTGTAAATAGTAATCCATTCCAACCTAAAACTAGTAAACCTAATCGCCGACTGGCAATAGTTGATAAACCAACTGGCGGAATCTCGATCGACAAAGAGCGTTCGGATCGATCGAGTCTAATTTTACTGTATGGTGGTTGCTGGGTTGGTAAAGCGGGTAAATGCGATCGACCATCTAGTACATCTAAGGCTAATTCTGCCGTCTCGAATCGGCGATTTGGTTCTGGTTCTAATAATCGATCGATCCAATTGGCAAATTCTGTCGGGAGCGATACAAAATCGCTAAAATCTATCTTCAACTTTTTCTGTGGTAACACTGCCGGATCGGTACCAGTTAGTAGATATAATAAAGTAGTTCCCAGCCCATATAAATCTGTTGATAAATATGCCTGTCCGCGAAATTGTTCGGGAGCCATATAACCATAAGTACCGACTACCGTGCTGCCACCCGTGACGGTATAGTAAGTATCTTGAACCGCACCAAAATCGACGAGATATATTTCCCCATCATCATTTATAATAATGTTTTGAGGTTTGATATCGCGATGGATGACTGGCGGATTGAGCGCGTGGAGATAGATTAGAATTTCGAGAACTTGAATCGCAATATCTTTGGCTTCATCAATTGTCGGCTTCCAGCCAGACTCAACTGCATCGAATAAAGATTCTCCCTCGGCTAAGGTTTGGACGATATAATACTGGCGATCGATCTCGGTATCTACTTGAAAACTATCGATATATTTAGGAATCGCAGGATGATTTAATTGTGATAATATTTTGGCTTCTCGATCGAATAGTTCGATCGCTTTCCAGTCTTTAGCTCTTTTTAACGATAATGCTTTAATCGCCACAATACAATCGGTTTCGATATCTCTAGCGCGGTAGGTAATTCCCACACCACCTTTGCCGAGGATGTCGATAATTTGATGTCGATCGTCAAGAAGTTCTGGAGTAACTGCATTTATCATAAATCGATATATTAAGTTCTAAGATATTATTTCTTATTCTGCAAAAGATGGATTATCTTTCAAGCTACAGATCATCTCGCGTGATTCTTCTGTCGTGTATGCACAAGACGAATATCTACCGCCAGCTATTTGCAATATATTCTGTGCTTCCACATCTCGAATTTTTTCCTGTTCTAATTTTTTATAGTGAGGGTTCAATGTAAATTGTTTAGCGGTTCCTGATGGAATACCACTCGTAGACGCGCCGAAAAAGTTCGTGATAATTTGAAAATCAATGTCCCCACCAAATGCATTAATATCGGCACCATTCGATATTAAATACTGAACGGACTTAATCGATGCTTTCTTATTGTCAATATTGCTAAGTCCATAATAAGAACCACTGGATATATAGGGAGTATTTTCTCGTAAAATACTTATATGTAAAGGCGTGTAATTAAAACTGTCTCTAACATTAGGATCTGCTTTATTACTTAGCAATAACTTAGTCATTCCCCCCTCTTGATGCAAAACTGCTAGATGAAGAACGGTATGTTTATCTTCGCCATAATGAGCGTGAATATCGGCACCTCTATCGATTAATAACCTGGCAATTTCGATCTGGTTATTCGTGACAGCATAGTGAATTAAACTACTCCCGCTGGCATCTTTAGCATTAGGACTGACACCGCGATCGAGTAGAGATCTTACCTTATTTACATCGCGATATTGCCAGATTGCATAAAAAGCTTCGACTGGAGCGAATCCCCATAAATTGAGGAAATAAAATTTGTAATAATCTAACGTCCCGAAACCAATTGCTGTCGCTAAACCGATAGCGGCAATTTTGAGCCAAGGGAGTTTCGGAGCCAAAGATTTAGGATTTTTCAGCGCGGCGAGTGCGACAGTAGCCGAGTCAAATCTATCTGCTGAATCTGGTTCGAGCATTGTTTCGAGCCAGTCGGCAGAAGTGGGGGAAACTTGAATTTTATTGCGGAAGCTGAGTTTGAGATTAGATTGAGTTAATTCGGCGGGAGAGCGATTGGTAAGCAGCGCAAGGATCGTCGCACCCAAGCCATATAAATCGGTAGCGGGTACGGCTTGAGATCGAAATTGTTCGGGAGCCATATAGCCGAAGGTTCCGACGACAGTACTACCCCGCATAAAGGTATCGTGATAGGCTTGGCGAACAGCTCCAAAATCGACGAGCGATATTTGCCCAGATTCGGTACGCAGAATATTACTCGGTTTGAGATCGCGGTGAATGACTGGGGGTGTTAAATTGTGGAGATAGCTGAGGATGGCGAGAATTTGGCTAGCAATATCTTTGACTTCGGCTTCAGTACATCGCCAACCCGACTCGCTCCAATCGCTCAGAGTTTTACCAGGAGCGAGTTCTTGCACGATATAGAAATTACGATCGCGCTGTGTATCGATCGTGAAATAATCGATATAGTTGGGAATGGCTGGATGCTGTAACTGGGAAAGTATCTGAGCTTCACGCTCGAATAATTCGAGCGCTTTCCAGTCATCCATCTGCGCCAGCGATAATTGCTTGAGAGCCACGAATCTATCCTTTCCGACTATGAGTGCCCGATAAGTCGTTCCGCTACCGCCCTCGCCCAGTATGCCCACGATCTGGTAATGCGTCTCGCGCTCCGATTCGGGATGAGCGATAATTAATTCAGTTGGGATGGGTGCAAGTGCCACAATAATCGCGCTAATTTTCCTCTCTTACTAAGAGTACCCAAATCGCGCGTAATTCACTCGAACAGGGGCACGACACCACCACAATCGATCTACTGATGAAAGGATGTAATCGCGCCGAGCATTTTCAAAGAACCGATCGTGGCTAGGGTTTCGAGAATGATTCCCAACGATCTGTACTATAAAGTAATAACTTGTTCGGCGATCGCTCGCTACAAAAGCAATCAATGTCGTAGTGATTCAAGAATTGAAGTGTCAAATTACATTCAATTTAAAATATAAAAATTCGATCGTTTACATCTTTAAATTGACAGAAGACAAGTTACAATCGATCGAGATATTCATTAATGCACTAATTAATGCTAATGTTAATTCATATTGTTGCAGATATATGCTTACATATATATATCAATCGATCGACTCGGCTGCCGATATGTTTTTTTGGTCTCAAATCATTGCTATATATCCAATCCAATGGGTTTGCTATGTTTATTTAAGCGATTAAATCGATCGAAAACCGATAACTGCAAGTAGATCTATAATTATGTCGATCGCGATCGATAATCAAAGTATGCAGCGATATAATTTGAGCTGCGGGCACGCTACAAAAGATGCTAAATTTGGGATTGACTTGCAAATTAGAATTTTAATAATGTTTAATGTGGATTGGATAATTTGCTGGTAGTGAAGTTGAGAAATAATTAATGTCAGATTTGTTGAAATTACTATTAGTTGAAGACGACGAATTATTTCGGTTGGGTTTGGTAACTTTTTTCGATCGGGAACCGATCGTAGATCTAGTCAAAGAAGTAGCAGATGGCGAAACTGCAATCGAGTTAGTCGGACGACAGACATTTGATGTTGTCATCCTAGATTTGGTTTTACCTGGCTTAGATGGGATGGAAACTTGTCGCCAGATTCACAAGTTACAGCCTAATTTACCAGTGTTGATATTAACTGCTCATCCAGACAAAAATCTGGTGCTAGAATTGGTAGAAGTAGGTATTAGGGGATATTGTCTCAAGGGCATCGATGCTAACAATCTGCTATTGGCAATTCGATCGATCGCTACAGGTGCGACTTGGTGGGATGCTACTGCTAGCACGCAGATTTTTGAGGCACTCGGACAAACCGATCGGTGCCCGCGCCCAGTGGAAGAGCTACAATTGACTAAGCGCGAATTAGAAGTGTTGGCGTTGATTGCTAATGGTAGAACCAATCAACAAATTTCTCAGGTTTTGTTTATCACACCCGGTACCGTTCGAGTACATGTTCATACTATTTTACAAAAGTTAAATGTCAGCGATCGCACTCAAGCGGCGATTTTTGCACTGCAACAAAAGCTAATTTAGTGACTCGCGCCGATGAAACCTAAATCGCTACCTTTCCCCGCATGTACTAGAGCCAATCGCTCGTACTTGTGGGCGTGAATAATTAACCCCTCAACTTCGGCATCATCTAATTGTCGCAGACATTTTGCCGGGACTCCCACCATTAGAGAGCATGGCGGGACATCTTTTGTCACTACGCACCCAGCACCGATAATACTCCCCGCACCAACGCGCACGCCATCTAAGACAATCGCCCCAATTCCAATCAGACAGCCTGTTTCAATGTATGCTGAATGAATGACCGCTCGATGTCCGACAGTAACATAGCTCTCTAATATTGTCGGTTGTCCGGGGTCGCCATGCAAGATCGCCCCATCCTGAATATTCGTACCTTTACCAATTTCGATCCGCTCGACATCGCCGCGTACTACCGCACCATACCAGATACTTACGCCCGACGCGATCGAGACATGTCCCATCACTACCGCATTCATCGCGACAAATGCCGCACGGGAAACGTCTACAGGTGCCCAGAAGGTGGGTAAATCTAGTTGGAAAGGTAATTGAGTCATCAGCGCGTTAATGCCTACTACAGGCTCAATTTTACCAGTGAATAGTGGATAGTGGATAGTGGATAGTGGATAGTGGATAGTGGATAGTGGATAGAATTTAAACAACTCCCACACTCCTTACTCCTCATAGTCGTAATCTACCGATGGAACAAGCCGAATTAGCCCAAATTATCGAAGCAGCTCGACGAGATCGATCGACCAAGTTAGATTTACAATCTTGTGAGTTAACTATGCTCCCAAAAAATATTGGCAATCTTGCTAATTTAACATCTCTAAATTTGTACGGTAATAAATTAACTATTCTGCCAGAAAGTATTGGGAATCTTTCAAATCTAGTCGAACTGAGTCTGGGCACGAATCAACTAAATAGCTTGCCGAAAAACATCTGTAAGTTAACCAATTTAACTTCATTGGTTCTAAGTCGCAATCAATTAACTACCTTACCAGAAAATATTTCTAATCTTGCTAATTTAACTAGACTGTATTTAGTAGATAATTTACTAACTAGTTTACCAGATAGCATTAGCAATCTCTCTAACCTGACCGAACTATATCTGAACGATAATCCCTGGTTAGATTTATCAAATCTCCACAATATTCCCAATCTCAAACGTGTCTACTATTTTGGGGTCAATCTCTCTCGTCGATATTGGACTCATCGGAGTCAATGGAAAGCTGAATGGTTATTAAATGAAAATAATGCTGATATCAGACATGCTTTAATCGAGCAGATAGGATTTGAAAAAATTATTGACAACTTAGCACTATTTACACTCGATCGCTTGCAGAAAGAGAGCATTAATGGTACCAGCAAGTTTGAGTTAAATCTAGAATACAATCGACTGGAAATATTGCCAGATAGTATCGGCAAACTTAATTGCTTGAGTGCGATCGATCTGAATCATAATCAATTAACTAGCCTACCAAAAGATATTGGTAATCTCTCTAGCTTGACCGAGTTGAATCTGGCATACAATCAACTAACTAGTCTGCCAAAAAGTATCGGCAACTTCTCTAGCTTAACCAGCTTATACCTAGAGTGCAATCAATTAGTTAACTTGCCAGTTAACATTGTCAATCTTTCTAACTTGACTCGATTAGGCTTGGGGAACAATCAATTAACTAGCTTGCCTGAAAGAATTGGTAAGCTCTCGAATTTAACTACGCTAAATTTGAGTGATAATCAATTAACTAGTTTGCCAAAAAGTATCAATAATCTTACCGATCTAACAAGCTTAGATCTGGATCGTAATCAACTCACCGATTTGCCAGATAATATCGGCGATCTCTCGAATTTAACTACGCTAAATTTGAGTGATAATCAATTAACTAGTTTGCCAAAAAGTATCGAGAATCTTACCAATCTAACTTGGTTGAATCTAGATAAAAATCCCTGGTTAGACTTATCGAGCCTACAAAACATCCCTAATTTAAAAAAAGTCTATTGCTTTAATGTCAAGCGACTACCCCGTCGATATTGGGCTAAATTGAGTGAGTGGAAACCGGAATGGCTGTTAGATGAAGATAATGCCGAAATCAGACGCGTACTAATCGAGAACGTAGGATATGAGAACATCTGCGCGGAACTTAATGCAACTACTCTCGATACTTGGCGAGAATATACCCTGCTCAAAATTGATGGGTTAGGGAGAATTTACAATGGCGGAATTGAATCTATCGAGACGGAACCGATGATATTACTCAAGATGACTTGTCCTTCTACAGCACACATTCATATTTTGCGAGTACCACCAGAGATGTCAAGTGCAGAGGCGGCGATTGTCTGGGTAAATCATGACATTCATCCCGATGATTTTGAAGTCCAAACTTGAGGGAAAATCTGATATTTTATTGAGTCATAAAAAGCGGGGAGGTGTAATGTCTTGTCGGTTTTTTATTCGGAGGGAACCTCCGAATAAAACCGCCGCTTCATAAATTACACCTCCCCGCTTTTGAAAATTTATGCTTCGAGTTTATGCTTCATCATCATCGCCATCTTCATCCTCTTCTTCCTCCGCTTGCTTGAGGGTATTCGCCGAGACGGCTACGCCAGTATTGAGCTTCTCCAATACCTGATTTTGAACTTTAGTCACAAACTCAGCATTTTCTTCCATGTACTTAACAGTATTGTCGCGTCCTTGAGCGAGATTATCGCCCTCATAACTGTACCAAGCACCCCGACGCGTGATAATTCCGGTTTCTTCAGCCAGATCTACCAAACAACCGACGGTAGAAATCCCTTTCCCGAAGATAATATCGAACTCAGCAATGCGAAATGGTGGTGCGACTTTATTTTTAGCCACTTTTACTTTAACGCGGTTTCCATATTCGCCTTCATTGGCGCGTTTGAGTGTCTGAATCCGGCGGATATCTAATCGTACCGACGCATAAAACTTGAGCGCGGTACCACCAGTAGTGGTTTCAGGGCTACCATAAGTAATCCCGATTTTTTGCCGCAGTTGGTTGATGAAAATTACCGTACAGCCAGATTTAGAAATACTCCCAGTAATTTTCCGCAGTGCTTGGCTCATCAGTCGCGCTTGCAAACCCATGTGCGAGTCGCCCATATCGCCTTCGATTTCCGCACGCGGTACCAATGCGGCTACCGAGTCAATTACGACGATATCTACCGCCGCCGAGCGGACTAATTGATCGACGATTTCGAGTGCGGCTTCGCCGGAATCTGGCTGCGAAACGAGGAGGTTGTTGATGTCTACACCCAATGCCGCCGAGTAAGTCGGATCTAGAGCATGTTCGGCATCGACAAAAGCAGCGACTCCACCAGCTTTTTGGATTTCGGAGATCGCGTGTAAGGCGAGAGTGGTTTTACCAGAGCTTTCTGGACCATAAATTTCAATGACTCTACCTTTGGGCAAACCGCCGCCCAAGGCAATATCTAGAGTCATCGCTCCACTGGAAATGGTTTCTACCCGCATCCGCTGGGCATCGCCGAGACGCATAATCGCCCCTTTCCCAAAAGATTTTTCGATTTGGGTGAGGACTAAATTGAGTGCTTTCTGTCTGTCTGGGCTATTTGTGATTTGGGTTGCCATTAAATTAGGGGTTAGGGGTTAGGGGTTAGGGGTTAGGGTGTGTAAAACCCCAACTCAACAACTGTCCGCATTTTAGAGGGCATTCGACTGTGGCAGTCGAAAGGGGGACTTATACCCCGAATCGGGTGAAGTGAGATTATTTTGCCTTAGTTTCAGTACCAAAAGTTTGGTGCATGGGTACTATTATACCGTCGATCGCGGCTAAAAGTCAAAGTGCGATCGGCTACTATCTTCACAATACCCACCAATTCACCAATTAGTTATAAATCTGTGACTAATTCTAAATTTTTTCATTAAGAATTGTAAAAAAACATCTAGAATGGATGTATATATTAAAAAGTCTGTCTTGCACCCCATGTCTAAATCGCAGCCATCAGAACAAGAATTACTCCAAACCATCCTCCAGCCCTTACTTGTAGACTTCGACTACTGGTTTACAAAATCGAAAGCATTACTAGAGCGGGAACCGATTGCTTTTTTGACTCCCAGTGCCCAATCCGAGCTACTAGCACGAGTCGATCGCGCGCAGCAAGAGGTGAGTGTTGCTAAAATGCTATTCAATGCTGTGGGCGGACAAGCAGGGATCGAACCCAGTCAAATGGTGGGTTGGCATCAGATCGTGACCGAATGTTGGCATGTTTCGATGCAGTTAAGACAGTCGGAACAGTTTAAGATAGAAGAGTAAAACGATCCCGGTTGCCTTAATTTCTCATAAAAGCTAAATTAACGGTCTAATTGGATCCACTCAGCTTGCTGCTAGCCCAGGTGGTAACGATTTGAGTGCTAGATCTGCTTTCAGTTTTTGGTCTGCTACTTACTATTCTTGGCTATTCCTGTAGGACGGTGATATGTTACAAATTATTTATTTAATTGCCTTTACTATTTTGGCATTTCTGGCGATCGGCAATCTGATCCGCAGTCTGATCGGGTTTAGCATGGATGCAGCGCAGCCTAGATCGATGAGCAATTCCAATTTTCAAGGTTATACCTACCGCGCGGGTGCGGTTCCTCACCCAGAATTGCTAGACGATTTTGGGAATGTTACCAACGAGCCGTTACTAATTATGAAATCGATTAGTGTCGAAGATGCTCGTGCGAGACTGGACGCGCTGTATCATAACGATTCCCCTCGTCCGGCTGAAGGTGATAATCTGTAGAGCGAACAACAGAGTTTTTACAGAGCTGACAACCGTGCGAAGAATAGCCTACCTCCTGATTTTGACGATCGCGATTAGTCTTGTTGCTTGTCGCAATCCTAATATTCCCTCAGGAGGCGAAACTCAGGGCAATATTAACCTGTTGATGGGCAATCCTTCTCAAGCAACCACCTCACCAGGTAACGCCGAAAATTATCTCATCGTTCGTCCCCAGTACGCACTCTCTTACTCTAAACGCAAAGGCACAGCCAACTGGGTAGCGTGGGAACTGAATGCATCTTGGTTGGGCGACGCTCGCCGTGTGGGTAAATTTGCCCCAGATGAAGAATTACCCGCAGGTTGGGAGCGTATCAAGCCTTCAGATTATACCGGGAGTGGCTTCGATCGCGGTCACATGACAAATTCCGAAGACCGCAGTCGATCTCCTGAAGATAACATTGCCACATTTTTGATGACCAATATTATCCCCCAATCGCCCGACAATAATCAAGGCGTATGGGTACAGTTAGAAAATTATTGTCGGGTGTTAGCCAGATCTGGCAAAGAACTATTTATCGTTTCCGGCGGACACGGACAAGGCGGCATCGGTAAAAACGGTCTGAGGGCGACTGTAGGGCAGGGGAAAGTAGTCGTACCAGCTCTAACGTGGAAAGTGATATTAGTGCTGGATAAACCCAATTCTGGCATGGCTGGAGTCGATAAAAATACCCGCACCATCGCCGTAATTATCCCCAACAAGCAAGGAGTCAGAGACGATCCTTGGCAGCAATATCGGACATCGGTTAAAGAGGTAGAACAGCTCACTGGCTATAAGTTTTTTACCAGCGTCCCCGCAGAAATTCGAGAAGCGATCGCATCTAAGGTCGATAATCTTAATTGAGACTACTCCCTTTTTAGGGGATAGGGAATAGTGAATAGTCGATTTATGAAGATTGCGCTTCAATCGTGAAAGTCAGGGAATGGGGAATTACGAGTTATGAGTTATTTTAATTCTCGTCCAATGTCCGAGGGTAATTTCGTCGCCAGATGAGATCGCAATATCAGCCATAATAGCGATCTCTTTACCATTTACCATCGTGCCATTAGACGAACCGATATCGCGTAATACGAGGGCACCGTCGGGATGCAGAGTCAGAATCGCGTGACGCGAAGAGACAGCATCGTCTAAATCGAGGGGAACTTCGGGATGGATGGCGCGAGCTTGACTGGTACGCCCGATGAGATTGGTAAGATTATTTAGGGGAATGGTAATTGGGGCTTGAGTGGGGGCTGTGGGGCTATCTGGTGTTGCTAAAGTAGGATCGATCGAGATTGTAACTTGCCAATGACCGACGGAAGGAGCGGCAGGAAGTGTCGTAACCGGGAGGGGATGTGGAGGCTGTGTCGGCGCGGTAGCAGAAATTGTGGCAGATGATTTAATCGGGGGTGGGAAATTTGACAATGGATCGCCACCTTTAGCACCCGTGAGAAAATTATACCCACAAATTTCGCAGAAGTTACCGCTATCTGCCTCGTGGGGCGTACTGCAATCGGGGCAAGGTTGAATCGAGCTATTCGATGCGATCGTCGCGCTTCTGGGTGCCGTTTGACTGGAATCAGCAGTACTTTGGTCGATCCCTAATCCCATGATTTTCGCCCCACATTCTGAGCAAAAATCGGCTTCTGTTGAATTGTGACCTTTGGGACAAGTGTACATAATTAGGCTTTAGGCTTTAGGTGTTAGGTATTGAGTTTTGGGTGTTAGGTGTTGGGAAAGAGCGTTAAAGGGACTTCATTTATGTTGTTGATGCGGTATTTAAGCCTAAAGCCTAAAACCTAAAACCTAAAACCTAAAGCCTACTTTTGAATTCTAGCCGTCTTGGTCGATCGAGTCTCTAACATCATTTCATCTTCTTTGGTGACGGTGCGTTTGATTCTGACGGTACCTGCGGCGGCATCTTCGACATCAACAACGGAGCGGAGGAGTTTGGCGGTGGCTTCGTTGCCAGAATCGTGGGCTATTTTGACGGCTTTACCTAGCTTAACTGTCGCAACATCAATATTACCTTGCGCTCTGGCTTCTAAGCCTTCTTGAATGAATTGACTGAGTTCGGCTTGTCCAGTGTAATGAGCGACACGACGATCTATCTTGGCGGTTTTGGCTTCATCTTCCGTCCAAGTTGCCAGAATTTTGGCTTCGGTAATTTTGGTTTCTTGTCCGTTAGTTTGAGTTATCAAACTCGCTCTTCCGGCTAACATTTCGTCGCCGACATTGCCCGCATTAATTTGAATGCAGAAATGATAATCGCGAGATTCATTACTGCCCCACGCACCTGTAGGATATTCAATAATTCGCTCGCTGACAACCTTGGCGCGACTGGTGACATCGACAATTTCGGGGCTGACCTGCTTGCAGAATAATACCTTCGCACCCACGGGAGTCCACAATCTCAGACTGACATCGCTGACGGTTTTACCCATTGCTTTGGTCAGAATTTCTTGGAAGTCTTCGGCAATCCGATCGGGTGAGGGGATAATATCAGTCGTACCCAATAATTTAGCGGCAATTTTTTGTAATTCACCCACGCGCCAATCGGTACCGACACCGCGACAATCGCACTGAAATTTCCCTTCCGCAGTATCGAGAATGCGAGTTAAATCATGTTCGTCATTGAGATCGTTTTGCCCATCTGTGAGCAACAATGCTTGACAAATTGCTTGGGGCATTTTATTAAATTCACCCAAGGCGGTATGCAGCCAAGTAGACATTAAAGTACCGCCGTTGGCACTACTTTCTTTGACCTGACTAATCGCACGCATTTTATTTTCAGGTACGGCGTTGACTAATGGTACCAATAATTTAGCGCGACTCGATCCGGTGACGACAAAGAAGGCGGCATCATCAGGAAGTAGATCGATAATTTTGACGATCGCATCTTTAGCCGCAATCATTTTAGCTCCACCCATCGATCCAGATGTATCGCAAATAATCCCGAATAAGCGTTGATTGGTTGTCGGTGCGGCAACTGCTACCCCATCACCACTGGTAGTAATCGTCATGATAGCGTTTACTTCTCTCGCGCCTTGGGGAAGGTAGGGATTTTGGAAGACTTCGGCGTTAAACATAACTTAGGGGGAAGTGGATAGTGGATAGTGGATAGGGAAGAGTGGATAGTGGATAGTGCCAACGTTATATCTACAATATTCGATCGGGCGATTGCTAAAT